>CAZXBD010000299.1:0-10726 GCA_964638305.1 uncultured Geobacteraceae bacterium
GAATCGATGCCTTTTTCTATACTGTCGGCCATCCGAACGGTTCAGTAAAAGAAGCAGTTGCCGGTGCACGTAAAGTTTTATTCGTGCCGATTGACAAGGCCATTGTCGACAAGCTCACCTCCCAGTTTTCTTACTATGCCCCTTCAATGATTCCTGTTGCGACCTATCCTGGCGTCGCCAACAAGGAAGACGTTGCCTCTTTTGGTGTTAAGGCGACTTTTGTGACTTCGTCAGACGTTTCTGATGATGTTGTTTACGCCATTACCAAAGAAGTTTTTGAAAACTTCGAAGAGTTCAAAAAGCTTCACCCTGCCTACAGCACGCTCACTAAAGAGAGTATGCTGCAAGGCATGAGTGCTCCTATTCATCCAGGTGCCATGAAGTACTACAAAGAAGCAGGCATGATGTAATTTTGTTTTGCGCCTTGAGGGGCACGGGAGACCGTGCCCCTTTTTTGTCCTGATTTATTAACGGACACGAGGCAATGTAATGGAGCTTGATTGATGACTGATAAAAAGATTGAGGACGTTGTCGAAGAAAACGGTGCTGAAGGGGTCGATCTGGCCCAACAGATCAGGGAAGAAGAAGAGTTGGGATTGCGCCGGCCACAAGGCTGGACTCGACTCGTGGTGCCAACGATCTGTATTATCTGGTCAACCTTCCAGCTGTCACTGGCAAGTTGGTTGACACTCGATTCTACTATTATCCGTTCAATTCACCTTGCTTTTGCTTTCCTGGTAGTTTTTCTTTCCTTCCCGATGTTCAAGCGCAACATCAAAACCCCGGGCTTGCGTTGGCTCAGCGAGACACATACTATTCCAATAGCTGATTTTATCCTGGCTATAGTTGCCTGTTTGACAGCACTGTACATCAGTATCGAATACGACGGTCTGGCACAGCGCGTTGGACAACCGAACACTCAAGACATGATTGTTGGTGGGCTGTTGGTCGTCTTCCTTCTGGAAGCGGCCCGGCGGATTATCGGTCCTGCCTTGCCGATCATTGCGATGTTCTTTACCATCTACGCATTCTTTGGCCCTTATATGCCTGACGTCATTGCGTTCAAGGGCGTCAGCATCAATCGTTATGTGGGCCAGATCTCCTTGACGACCGAAGGGATTTTCGGCATTCCGCTCGATGTCTCGGCCCGGATCGTCTTCCTCTTTGTTCTCTTTGGTTCAATGCTGGACAAAGCTGGTGGCGGACGATTTTTTATCGACCTGGCAATGAGTATGCTCGGTAAGTACAAAGGTGGCCCCGGCAAGGCCGCGGTTATGAGCAGCGGGCTCACCGGCCTGGTTTCCGGTTCGAGTATCGCCAATGTTGTCACCACCGGAACCTTTACAATCCCTTTGATGAAAAAGGTCGGCTACCCGGCCAAAAAGGCGGCCGCTATTGAAGTCGCTGCCAGTACGGATGGTCAGATCATGCCGCCGATCATGGGTGCGGCGGCTTTTATTATCGCCGAGTATGTTAATATCTCCTATCTGGAAGTCTGTAAGGCTGCAGCCATTCCTGCTTTTGCTTCTTATGCGACGCTTTTCTACCTGACCCATATTGAAGCTTGTAAACTTGGTTTGTCCGGCTTGCCGAAAGCGGAATTGCCGGTTTTTTTCAAGACTCTACTGAACGGTTTGCATTACCTGATTCCTTTGTTTGTATTGCTCTACGAACTGATTGTCCCGCGCCACTCGCCTGATATGGCTGCTTTTCGCGCGACTATGGTGTTGATGGTGGTGATGCTTCTCCAGCATCCGGTCAGAGTCTATTTTAAACAAGAAGAAGACAGCCTCAGCACGGCTTTTATCCATGGTTGTAAAGAACTTGTGGCTGGTTTGATTGCTGGTGGGCGTAATATGGTCAGTGTTGCGGTTGCTACTGCGGCTGCCGGGATCATTGTTGGTGTAGTCACCCTTGGCCTGGGTGGCCTGATCACTGACGTTGTCGATCAACTCAGCCAAGGCAATATCTACGCCATGCTGGGGATTACTGCTGCCGCCAGCCTGCTGCTTGGCATGGGGCTACCAACCACAGCGACCTATATCGTCATGGCTTCCCTGACCGCGCCAGTCATTGTAACCATTGCCGGAGCCCAGGACTTTTTCGTACCGCTGATTGCCGCTCACCTCTTTTGTTTTTATTTCGGCATCCTGGCTGATGATACGCCACCGGTTGGTCTGGCTGCTTATGCGGCCGCAGCCATTGCCAAATCCGACCCAATCGAGACCGGAATACAAGGGTTCATGTACGACATAAGGACGGCAATCCTGCCTTTTGTCTTTATCTTCAATCATGACCTGTTGCTCTGGAATATTACCAGTTGGCCGAAAGCGTTGATGATCTTCGCCATGACATGCATAGGCACCTTCGCCTTTGCCTCGGCGACCCAGGGCTGGTTCGTGGCTCACAACCGTTGGTATGACGTTCCGTTACTTCTTGGTGTTTCGGCAATAATGTTCCGTCCGGACTTCTTCGGCAGGCTGGCTGGCTTCGATAATTACTATCTGATGTACCTGGCGGGTCTGGCCCTCTGGGGTATCGTCTTTGTTATTCAGAAATTACGTACGGGTGGTCCCGCGAAACCCGCAATGCAGAGTTGAGGTGTACTTATGATTCCAAAATACAGCACCATACTTTATTCAACGGATTTAACTGAAAATGCTGCGCACGCATTTCGTCATGCGATTTCTCTGGGCAAGGCGTATGATGCGCAAATTCACATCTTGCACATGATGCAGGAGATGGATGCCTCGGTTGTGAGTTACGTGGCGAGCGTCATCGGCGAAGAGAAGTTTGCTGGCCTGGAATTGGATCATGAAGGAGAGTTATGCAACCAGATCCGTGCAAAACTTGATAGCTTTGCTGCAGAGGAATTAGCGGATTATCCAGAAGAGCTGGCGAGAGTGGCCTCAATTATAGTTCATCATGGCAATCCCGTTGCTGGCATCCTTACCGAAGCAGATCGCCTTTCTGCGGATCTGATTGTTATGGGGACACACGGCAAAGGGGCTTTGCGTTATGCTTTTCTCGGAAGTGTTGCCGAGAAGGTGTTGCGCAAGACGTTGCGGCCAGTCATGATTGTGCCTCTAGGGGATTGAAAGTAGCTTTATCCGTAAGCAGGGCACCTTCCGGTACCCTCAGATTGTTGACAAACCCCATTATGCTTGCATGTGGGGTTTGTCTTTTTGCGTGTTGGCAAAATTGAGGCTCTTTGTTTTTTTAAGGGCAAAGAAGAACCGGCGGGTCGCGTCCCGCCAGACGCCTTAGGTAATTATGGTGACACAATATAATATCCATTGTGTCACCATAATTATCTGTTTGCAAAAAAGGCCTTGCTCCTAGCGGAGGGCATCTCCTTTGCCAGCTTTCATAGCCTTTAAGGTATGGCAGAATTAAAAAATCCGGCCCTGTGCTTGCGGGCCTTCCAGAGGGTGGGGTTTTGCAGCAAAAAGCGTAACACACAAAAAACAACAACAACCAGAACCGTAGAGGACCACAAGGGCCTCGGGGATAACTGGGGATATGTAGACAGCTAAAGATTCATACCTATGACACTTGCCACCAGAAATCCCCGAGCAAGACATGCCAAGCGTAGCGCCAAGCTTTCTTTTGCTTCGTTTTCTTTGTCGCCACAAAGAAAATGACGTTGCTGTCGGGCAACCCCGACGGTTTTGTTTTTAGCCTTGGTTGCAAATCCCAACAAAAAGAGCAGCCGATTAAGGATCTGTTGCTCTCAGACGATAAGAAAGAATCCTAAAGAGGCTCAATTTCCAATACACGAAAAGACAAGCCCCGCTTTGAAAAAGCGGGGCTTGTCTTTTGAAGTTAAATTGACAAGTACTTACGATGTTCCAGAGGCGTGACATGGGTTCGGTGTTCTTCCCAGTCGGCCATTTTAAGACTGAGATAGTTGTCGAAAATTGAGTCGCCCAGCAGCTCTTTGAGGAAATCACTCTTTTCCGCTTCCATGAGGGCCTCATAAATATCTTTGGGGATAAAACGTTTATTGTAAATTCGTTTGCGATGCAATTTCTGGTAATTGCTGCCGGAGTCAGGATTGCCACAATCAAGTTCTTCTTCCAGGCCCTTCAAGCCCATGGCGATCATGGTGGCAAATTGCAAATAAACGTTGCCGGTAGCGTCCGGGCAGCGCAACTCAAATCGGGTTGCCTTGGGGTTGATTGCGTGAGGAATCCGCACCATCGAGCTACGGTTCTTCAAACCCCAGCCACGAATAACCGGTGCCTCGCGATCCATGATGTAGGCTTTGTAGGAGTTGAGTGTAGAAGCAAGGATGATTGACGATTCACGGGCATACTTGAGGATGCCGCCGATAAAATGACGCATCTGAGTGCTGAGGTGATACTCCGCATTGCTGTCATAAAAGAGGTTGTTGCCCTGCATGTCCGTCATCGAAGTATGAATGTGAAAGGCATTGCGGTTCATGTTGTTAAAAGGTTTCGACATGAAGGTTGCATGCATACCGAATTCTGCGGCGATCTCCTTGGTCACATGAGTAAAGAGAAGGGTGCGGTCGGCGACTTCAAGTGGAGAGCCTGGCTCCAGGTTGATCTCATGTTGTGACGGTGTGACCTCATGATGAGTTTTTTCATAATTAATGCCGCATTTTCCGAGAAGATCGACGATCTTTTGTCTGACCAGCTCACCTTCGTTGCCCGGAGAACTGCCAAAATAACCGTCCCGGTCCGTGTGCATGTCGCCATTGAATTCGTCACCCTTGAGCAGAAAGAATTCGTGTTCAGGGCCGACCAGAAAACGTACACCGAATTCTTTTTCGGCTTTTTCCAGAATCGCTTCGAGTACCGCTCGCGGATCACATTCGGAACGTTCACCCGACTGGTTGTATAGTCTGCCGACAAAAAAGGCCACGCGACGTTTAGAGAACTCCATAATCCTCAGACTTTCGACAACCGGGAACATGATGCGATCAGAATCGTCAACAGTTGCCAGTCCAGCGATTGAGCTGCCGTCGATGCCGATGCCGTGATTGAGCACGTCAAGCACATGCTTTGGATTGATGTCGAGGTTCTTAAGGCGTCCATTGAGGTCGGTAAAAAATACTTTGACCGATTCAATGCCCTTGAGTTGCTCTGTAATATTCTCTCTGCTTCCCGGAATTTGTCTGTCCTGCTCTGAGGCAAGCTCTGACATGGTTCTCTCCTTTGTCCTGAACGTCAATTGGTTAGAGGGTTAAATGAACAGGCTACTACTCCGGAACGTTCGGAATTGTGGTCTCCTGTCCAAGGTGATTGCGTAAGGTGTATTCGGTTTCTGATGAGCCCTGGATATAGTAGTCCGGCATCAAGGGGATTTTGCCGATGTTTGTGGCAATCACGTACATCGGTTGAGCAAGTCCGGTGGTGTGTCCACGCAGAGCGTCGCGGATTAATTCGGCGCCCTTTTCGACGCGAGTACGGAAATGGTCCATACCTGGTGCCGGCTCGCAGTAGAAGACGTAGTATGGCCGGATACGTACACGTAGCAGTTTCTGGTGAAGTTCACGGAAGGTCTCAACATCATCATTGATCCCTTTCAGCAGAACGGCCTGGTTGCCGACGTTGACGCCGTTGCTGAGCAGGTCGTAAACCGCTTTGGCTGTTTGTTCCGTGATCTCTTTCGGATGGTTCACCTGGGTGTTGAGCCAGATTGGCACCCGATGATAGCCACCGAGAACCTTGAGTAGCCCCGGTGTGATCCTTTGTGGCAAAACGACTGGCAGGCGTGACCCGAACCGGATCATCTCAATGTGTGGAAGTTCGCGTAGTTTGCTGATCAGGTAGTCCAGTTGTTCGTCGCTGAGGAGAAAAGGGTCACCGCCGGTGATCAAAATGTCGCGGACTTCAGGATGCTCGGCAATCCACTTAAGTCCCTCATCGACATCAAAGCTCAGTTTAAGGTCTTTATCGACGACCAGTTCTTTGCGAAAGCAGTGTCGGCAATAAATTCCGCAAACCTGCGTGACCGTAAACGCGACGCGATCTTTGTACTGCCTGGCAATGCAGTCAGGTCGTACCTCTTCGGTCGCCCGGTTCTCTTTCCATACCAGGTAGTCCTTCATGCCGAAGAGATTTTCTTTTTCGTGCATCGAGGGAATGACTTGTTTGCGGATCGGGCAATCCGGGTCCTCTCTATCCATCAGGGCTGCGAAGTAAGGGGTTGTGCCCCAGGTTGTCTGCATTTTTTCCAGAGCCTCACGCTCCTTATCGGACAGAGTGATAAACTGTTCCAGCTTTTCAATCGAATCCACGTAATTTTTCATCTGTTCCTGCCACGTTGTGTTCATTCCTGTATCCCTTTCCGAGTGTTATTAACCGTCAATTTCCTGCTCGACAATCTTCTGTCCTGTCTCAATGTAGTGTCTGCGAATCATCAGTTCAACTTGAAAAGCATCTTTTTTGCGGATGACGTCTATGATTTCCAGATGCCTGTTACGGACCTCGTCGGGCGAATAAACCCGGGCCCAGTGTTTATAGAAGAGGAGGTGCAGCTTGAGGCTGAGCTGTTTGGTGAAGAGGACGACCTGGCCATTTGTACAATGACTGAAGAGTGCCTCATGAAATTCCTGACCGAGATCGATTAATGCCTTACGATTTCCTTTAAGGGCATATGCCTCCATTTTGCTCGCCATGTCTTCGAGGCGTTGCAGATCCTCGCCCGTAAAGCTGCTGATCCCCTGGGCGACAGCAAAGCCTTCCAGAACTCCGCGGGCAACATAGCTGTCAATAATCTCTTTCGAGGAGAGAGCCGCGACAAAATTGCCAACCTGAGGTTGGTATTCAAGAAGGCCGGAGCTGACCAGGTCGGCCAAAGCCTCACGAATTGGCGCGCGACTAATACCGAGTTCTTTTGCCAGGTGGCTCTCGAGAATCTTGTCTCCTGCACGATAGCGGTTTTCCTGCATCCCTCCGTAAATGTACTTGATGACGTGGTCCTTGTAGGTCGATCGCTCTATGGGCATCAATGTCTCCATGTTCCGTGTCTTGTATATTGTCGAGTGTCGACATTATGTGGGATTGAGATGAAAATGCAACAAAAAAAGCGACTCGCAAGTCTTGCTACTCTCTCGTGTATATAAAACAGCACAGTAATCCTTTGCTGAAGCTTTTTCAGAGTCACCAGAACCAGAGGTTCAAGTACTCTCTGTCGGTTGACTTCTTTGACACACTATCTGTGCCAAGTTAGTGTTGTTATGTCGGCGTGTCTCGATGCTGCCCTTTTTTACAAAGGGGTTTCAAGTATATAGCGACCATGCAATGGTTGGTATAAGTGGCATGAAGTCTGCTTTGTTTGTTAAGTATGAATTAAATCCGGAGTTCTTTCAGAGGATGTTTTATCCAAAATACTTTAAAGAAGGACAAAAGGTTCTTCTCAGACGAATTGACCCGTCGCCAAGTGTCGGTCAACTGGACAGTCTTTCCGGGGAGCTGGTGGATTGCAGCGAGGAGGCCTTCGATGTCAGACTGCCCTACTGCGCGGATGAGGAAGAGGGCTATCCGTTCTTTCAGGGGATGCCTTTTGAAGTTCTGTCTGACTGCTTCGGCCTGGGCTTACGCTTTACCGGCCTTGTCGATGGCCTGTTCGAGTCGGGTCGGGTTCGACTGCGGCCGCAAGGCGATCTAGAGTTCTTTTTTCGCCGTAAGCATCTGCGGGCAACGGTCAGCCTTTGGCTGGGGTATCGCCGCAGCACGCAGTCCTTGCGTACATTGAGACGAACCTGGAGCCAACATACCAAGGTGCTGCAATCAGGGCACAATCTATCTGAAATGCCCCCTGTCTCGCAACAATCGCTCTGCCTTGGTGGAGGAGGCCTGCAGCTCAACCTGCCTGCACCTGTGATTGTTCCCGAACTCTGCCTGGTATATCTGGCCCTGAGTGACAAGGGGCCTCTGGTCTGTACCCTTTGTGAAACCGTCTGGGTCACCCCTCCAGATAACCATGGCACTCAGAATGCCGGCCTGCAGTTCCAGAATATCCTGGATCCGGATCAGGAGCGAATCGTCCGGTTGGTCAAGAATGCACTGCGCATATCTTCGCCAATAGAATAAGAGGTCGGTTAGCCACAGACTAACCAGGGGACGGAATTTTTACCTTCAAGACATGATCACAAATTGAAGGTCTGTTTTTTGTTATATCATTTTGAAATGGCAGCTTAACGTCGTCAATAGACACTTCCCGTACCGTCTACTCTCCATTTTACATGCCTTGTCAGAATTTCAGGATTTGTCTTTCTTGAGTTATCTGAACATCAGGATTTACCTCTGTTGTGCAGTTGAGTTACAATAAAGTTGTGTTTATTACTAAATGGGTGGAGTTTTATGAGTGATTTTGATCAAACTGTTTACCGAACCACTGGTGACGGGCTGAAGAGTGAAACAGTACAGACAATTCAGGTCAATATGGGCCTGATTTGCAACCTGAGTTGTCGACACTGCCATGTTGAGGCAACGCCCCGACGCACCGAGATAATGTCCTGGGATACAATGCAGGGAATCTTACGTCTGGCCGAGGCCCTGCCGCAGGCCCGAGTTGATTTGACCGGTGGCGCTCCAGAGCTCAACCCGTTCTTCGTACCGTTCGTAAATACCCTCCGCGACCTGGGGCACCCAGTCCAGGTGCGCACCAATCTGACGGTTTTTTTCGAAGCAGGACAGGCTGATACGCCTGAATTCATGGCCGGCAGGGGTGTCCACCTGGTTGCGTCTCTTCCCTGTTATCTTGACGATAATGTTGATCATCAGCGCGGCAGCGGTGTTTATAAGCGTAGCATCGCAGCTTTACGTCGACTGAATGGTCTGGGCTACGGCCGCCGACCTGAGCTGCCCCTGAATCTCGTTTATAATCCAGGTGGGGCTTTCCTGCCTCCTGATCAGGAGGTCCTGGAGGATGCTTATCGCAAAGAGCTTAAAGACCGTTACGGAGTGGATTTCAGCCGCCTGCTGACGATCACCAATATGCCGATGGGCCGGTTCCTGACTGATCTGCAGCGGGATGGTCAGGCTGAAAACTACAAAACCCTGCTTGAGGACAACTTTAACCATGGGACGCTCGATGGATTGATGTGTCGTCACCAGATCTGTGTTGCCTGGGATGGCTCCCTGGCTGATTGTGATTTCAACAGTGCTCTCGGGCTCTCTCTGGAGGGCCGTCTGCCAAGCCACATTGATGAGATTGATGCCGAACAACTGCAAGGCCGTACCATCGTCACCGGAGAACACTGCTTCGGCTGTACTGCCGGTTGCGGTTCCTCGTGTGGTGGTGCCCTGGTAGCATGACCTGATAATACCTGTCCATTTTAAGAACCGAGGCCTTCCTGATCCCCCTGGAAGGCCTCGGTTTGTATAGAACCAGAATGATCATGAGTAACAAGATTGACAGTAAAGTTAAGAGTGATTAGGATGCTGAAACCTGCCATGAATAAGCACTTTATTGCCATAGCTCTGCTCCTGTTCTGTGTGTTCCTTTCCGGTCCCGCCGAGGCGCGTCTTACCCTTGGCGTGGTAACTGGCCCGAGTGAGACTTCCGGCAAAATCACTTCAGACCAGGCCAGAAACCTGGTCAGTCTGCTCGCTGAGAAGCTTCAGGAGGATATCGTTCTCAAGGAGCTGTCTGATCCAGCAACCCTGATCAACTGGCTTGATCAATTCGCCATGCTTGATCTAGCGCTGATCCCCACACAGGACGTTGCGAAAAACTCCGGCAGGTTTCTTCTTGTCGGGCAGTTTGACGCGCGAGAAGATCTCAGCCTTGTCTGTCGGCAAGGTGTTGTCGGTGATCTGCCGCAACGTGCTGGCAGGGTTGTGCGTGAGTCGGGTTTTGCGCCATGGCGCTCGTTAAAAACTACGGAACCACCGCTACCAGAAAGCCCTGAGATAACCACCACTATTGTCGAGCCCGAATCAGTGGCCATTGATGATGCGGTCCCCGTTCCGGTTGAACTGCCGCATGCGCCGCCTCTGAGCTCTGGTCGCGTGAATCCACCTCAGGAGAAGAGCGCTTACAGTGCCCCCCTCCCCAGTGGTAGACAACCGACCAAGAAATTGGTTTTCGGTGTATTCCCTGACCCTGACGGACTGCTGCAGACGGCTCAGCAGGCTGAGCCTTTGGCTGCTTACATCGAGAAATCCCTGGCGGTAACAGTCAAAGTCAGGGAGTTCTCAAGTCTGGAGTCCTTCACCGAGTGGTTCATGCGCTACCGTATGGTAGACCTCGCTGTATTGCCGCCGGAAATAGCCATGAGAAACCTGGGGAAAGATTATCTGCCGATTGTAAAACTGTTACGATCAGACCGGCCGGGAGCCGATTCGTCGGAGTTGGTCATCATGCGACACGGTCAGAGTGAAGATCTTCAAAATGCTCTGCAAAGCGCTTTTCTCGACATGGGGCAAAAGTCTGAAGGTGTGGCATTCATGGCTGCATTTAAAGTCAGTGATATTGTAACACTGCAGAAAGTTTCAAGTCCGGTTGCAGTCGTTGAAAAGGTTACAGCGCGTGATACAGAGGCGAAACCCGCCCCGGCGGAATTGGTGGACGAGAAGGCCGAAGATCTGCCACCGCCGACAATTGAATATTCTGTGCCTGTTGAACCGGTGCCTCCACCGGCAGCCGTCGTGATTGTTCCGCCGAGCCTTCCAGAGATTGCCAAGTCGGAGGTGGTGCTGTTTGAGCCTGAACTGCCAGTAACTTCTCCGGTCTTGCCTGAACCTGA
>CAZXBD010000300.1:0-3187 GCA_964638305.1 uncultured Geobacteraceae bacterium
CAAAAGCTTTGTCCGGAAAAATGTCTCGGGGGGCCTGGACCTGGAGAAATCTCTGGAACTGGCAAAAAACCTTGCGCGTATTGCCTCCCTGCATGCCAACCACAACATCCTGATCGACATGAGGGACACCACCGTTGCAAACGTCAAGATTACCGAACTGATGCAGATTGCCCTTGAGATCGCAAACAATATTCCGGACTTCAAGAACAAGATCGTCAGTGTCATCCCTGACAATGAGAAACGTTTGCAGATTGCAAAACAATTTCAATCATGCATGACTCTTAAAGGTTTCAACTTCGAAATATTCACAGACTTT
This sequence comes from uncultured Geobacteraceae bacterium, assembly GCA_964638305.1. Lineage (GTDB taxonomy): Bacteria > Desulfobacterota > Desulfuromonadia > Desulfuromonadales > BM103 > M0040. Next base: position 317 of record CAZXBD010000300.1, read on the forward strand.
GAAAAGGCTCTCGATTGGCTCTCGGACACCACAGACGTCCATATCAAATAGCGCCAGCAAACATTACATAGAGATGAGCCGGTTATCTTTTCGGGTTCCCAGTATGAGGGATTATGATCGCAGTCATTTTTGAAGTTCGCATTAAAGAGGGGAAGCAGGCAGAATACCTGCAAATAGCAGCCAACCTGAGAGAGCACCTGTCACAGGTTGATGGGTTTATTTCCATCGAGCGTTTTTCCAGCCTGACCGATGAAGGGAAAATTTGTTCTTTGTCATTCTGGGAAGACGAAAAGGCCGTCAGGAAATGGCGTGAATTTGATCTGCATCGGATTGCGCAAGAGAGAGGCAAAGCAGAAATCTTTGCCGATTTCAGAATACGTGTAGCGCAGGTTGTCAGGGATTACGGTATGGAGAATCGACAGGAAGCTCCAGATTAATTACAGGAAAAAACGACAGGGGAAATCTGGGGTTGCGACCCCTTACGACGCCTTACTCTTTTTAGTTGCCCAAAAAGAGTAAGCAGAAAAAATGCACCCCAATGCCTTGCCCACTACGCGGGGACCCGATGCCGAAAAGATGAACGCCGGCATGGCGAAAACTCGCTGCGCTCAAACAGTTCGCCCTGCTGATCGACGTTAATCCATTCGTCACCGGCTGCGGCAACAGGGGGAGGGTCAAAAACAAAAAACAACAAAGAGGGGCAGGATCCCCCCTGCCCCTCAAACCAATCCAGACCCTAAAACATTACTTCATCAAATTCCGCAGCACGTAATTAAGTATCCCACCACTCTGGAAATACTGCACCTCGTTGGCCGTATCGATGCGGCATGTCACTACGATTTCCTCGCGGCTACCATCCGCGCGGTTGATCTGTAAAGTAATATCCTGTCCCGGCTCAATCTCTGTTTCCTGACCAACCAGATCAAAAGTTTCGCTGCCGTCAATACCGAGGCTTTTACGACTGTCACCGTCTTTAAATTGCAACGGCAAAATCCCCATACCGACCAGATTGGAACGGTGAATCCGTTCATAACTCTCAGTGATCACAGCCCTCACTCCAAGCAGAAGCGTCCCCTTGGCTGCCCAGTCACGGCTTGACCCGGTGCCGTACTCTTTGCCGCCAATAATAACCAAAGGAGTATTTGCCTCGGCATGTTTCATGGCCGCGTCAAAGATACTGACCTGCTCGTCATCAGGCAGTGCCTTGGTAAAACCACCTTCAACTCCGGGCACCAACTCGTTCTTCAGGCGAATATTGGCAAAGGTTCCGCGCATCATCACTTCGTGGTTGCCGCGCCTCGACCCGTAAGAATTGAAATCCGCCGGGCCGATATCGCGTTCACGCAGGTAGACCCCGGCAGGGCTACTCGCCAGGATTGTTCCGGCCGGCGAGATATGGTCGGTAGTAATTGAATCACCAAGCAGGGCCAGCAAGCGGGCTCTGGAAAAACCAGCCAGGCCACTAGCCATCTCCTCACGCACTTCGAAGAAGGAAGGCTCCTTAACATAGGTTGACTTATCCTCCCAGGCATAAGTCTCGCCTTCGGGAACCGGCAGGCTACGCCAACTCGCCTCACCGGTGAAGACATCGGCGTATTTTTCACGGAACATATCAGCCGAAACCAGCTTGACCATTTCAGCAATCTCTTCATCACTTGGCCAGATATCCCTTAAGTAGACATCCTTGCCTTGCGGATCCTGTCCAAGAGGTTCAGTGGTCAAATCAATACAGGTGTTTCCTGCCAGAGCAAAAGCCACAACCAGCGGTGGCGAAGCCAGCCAGTTGGCCTTGGTATGGGAATGGACACGGCCTTCAAAGTTGCGATTGCCGGAAAGAACCGAACAAACGGTCATATCACTCTCTGTGATCGCATCAGCGATAGGCCCTATCAGAGGCCCGGAGTTGCCGATACAGGTCGTGCACCCATAGCCGACAACATTGAAACCGATCTGATCAAGATATGTCTGCAGACCGGCCTTCTCCAAGTAATCAGTTACAACCTTGGAGCCGGGGGCCAGAGACGTCTTCACCCAGGGCTTTTGTACAAGACCTTTTTCAACCGCTTTTTTTGCGACCAGGCCCGCGCCCATCATCACCGCGGGATTGGAGGTGTTGGTGCAGGAGGTAATTGCGGCGATGACAACATCACCTTGACTCAGATTATAGCCGGCTCCGGCAACAGCAACACTCCGATCAATTGCGTCGGCAGGGATAACCGCCTTTGTTGCCTCTTTCATGGCTTCAAGATCAACACGATCCTGGGGCCGTTTCGGGCCGGCAAGACTCGGTTTAACAGAGCCCAGATCGAGCTCCAGAACAGCTGTATATTCAGGGTCGTCCATACCGTCAAAACGCCATAAACCCTGTCGTTTGGCATAGGCTTCAACCAGTGCTGTCGTCGCATCGTCACGGCCGGAAAGACGCAGATAGTCGAGCGTAACATCATCAATCGGAAACCAGCCGCAAGTGGCGCCATATTCAGGAGCCATGTTGGCAATCGTCGCACGATCGGCCAAAGGCAACTTGGCAAGACCGTCACCGAAGAACTCTACAAATTTTCCGACCACACCAAACTGCCGCAACATCTGGGTCACCGTCAGGACAAGATCCGTTGCAGTTACACCCTCATTCAAGCTGCCGGTCATGCGGAAGCCAACGACTTCGGGGATAATCATGGAAACCGGCTGACCAAGCATGGCCGCCTCGGCCTCGATGCCACCGACCCCCCAGCCGAGAACGGCCAGCCCGTTGATCATGGTCGTGTGGCTATCGGTCCCGACCAGGGTATCCGGATAGGCAACCTTCTTGCCGTCGCGCTCTTCTGACCAGACAGTGCGAGCCAGGTACTCAAGATTCACCTGGTGGCAAAT
>CAZXBD010000301.1:0-3185 GCA_964638305.1 uncultured Geobacteraceae bacterium
TGGTTTTGCTCTAACCATAGATCTTGATAGACTTTCACCGCGGCTAAACAAAGGTTGTTGCTTTAAAGTTAAACAACGCAGCAAGCTGCGGGGAATATGACCCGTTTTTTATTATTCAATGAGTTGGAGAGACGAAACCATCAGTCAAAATTGATCGTTTCCTTCACCGTGTAGATCGGTTTGTCCTGGACCTCGTGATAGGTGCGGGTCACCAGCTCGCCGAGCAGGCCAAGGGCGATGAATTGAACTCCGGAGAAAAGCAGAAAGGCCGAGAGGATCAGCAAAGGATTGCGGTTCATCGACAGGCCCTCGCCAAACTTCATATATATGGTTGTCAGGAAGGCGACCAGAGAGAGGACAAAAGAGCCGAACGCCCACTTGCCGAAGAGCTGCAGCGGGCGGGTCGAATATTTCAACAGGAATTTGACCGTGATCAGGTCGAGAATAACCCGCAGAGTGCGATCGATGCCGTACTTGCTCTCTCCGGCCGTACGCGGGCGGTGATCAACCGCGATCTCCGTGACCCGGGCTCCGGACTGGTAGGCGAGCGCCGGCACGAAGCGGTGTAATTCACCATAGAGGCGCACCTGGCTGAGGACCTCTTTGCGGTAGGCCTTCAAGGTACAGCCGTAATCGTGCAGGGGCACTCCGGTCATCTTTGAGATCAGCCGATTGGCAAGAATTGACGGCAGCTTACGGGTGATGAACGTATCCTTGCGGCTCTTGCGCCAACCGGAGACGACGTCGTAGCCTTCCTCAAGCGTGGCCAGCAGCCGTGGGATGTCGGCAGGATTATTCTGCAGGTCACCATCCATCGGCACGATGACCTCACCGCAGGCCGCATCGAATCCCGCCGCCATCGCAGCCGTCTGGCCGAAATTACGGCGCAGCCGGACGACCTTGCAGCGAGGATCAGATGTGGCCAGTTTCGCCATGATCGCAAAAGAATCATCCCTGCTGCCATCATCGACCAGGATCAGTTCAAAATCAATGCCGTGTTCGTCAAGCTGACCGGTGACATCCTGGTACAGCCGGGCGAGGTTGGGGGCTTCATTGTAAATAGGGGTAACGACGGAGAGAAGCACTTGGTTTTGTGTCCTGTCATGAAAGGGTTAAGATGCTGGTCAGAATAACTTCCTGACATTGACTTCGTAGCGGTGGGCAACCGTATTGAAGTCATCGTCCAGGACACCATATTCGTAGTTGAAGTCAACCTTGAAGAGAGGGAAGTCCAGCCCTGACCAGAGTGAAAGGACCATACGGTTATCGGCGAAATCATAGTAGCCGTATTCCGTTCGCGCCCCTAACCTCCAGTAATTGGTCGGGTAGTAGTGGCCTGCGACGCTGAAGACAACGGCCTTTTGGTCGGACCGCCCCTTGTACTGCTCGTAGGTCAGCAATTGGGTAATCTGGCCACGTCTTCGCATCGTACCGGATCTCTTGAAGAAGGACCGCTCCGCCTGCTGTTCGAAGCTGTAGAGCTGGTCATCATCACCGGAAGCACCCTTTGCCCAGAAGAGAGATGCCCTCAGACGGGTTTTCCAGTAATGATTGGGACGAAACTCAACGCGGCTTTCACTGAGGAACTGGTGATCATAGGGGCGCGCATCATCGCCATATTGCAGGTAACCAAAAGATGGCCTGACGTCGTCGGTGCCATCACCAGTAGTATAAAAGTTTTTAACATCGACGTCCCACAAGCGATTCTTATACCTCAGGCGGTGAGTGATCTCCGTGGTGTCCAGCTGGTACTCATCGGTCTTCTGGTATTTATAATAGAGTTGGAGACGATTAGTGATCCTTGAGGCGGATATGTGCTCAAAAAACAGCGTCGAGATGCTACGCAACAAAGAACCATCACCAGTAACGGCTATCCTCTCGCCATCGCCGTTAAAGCCTCTGCCGGTTCTTGTGTTCATGAAGCGGCCAACCTCGCCGCCGTAATCGCCCTGCCCGTAAAGCAGGTACTGGTCAGCGCCTATGCTCATATTATGCCGTAGCACATAATCAATACCGCCCTGCAGATCGCCCTCAACCAGGCTTGTGTCCTCATCAACCTCGGAGCTGCCGTCAAAGATGGCGAATGAGCCTTTGCCGTACCAGGCGGCAGCCTGCCGCTGCAGAAGCACAGAGGTCGCTTCCACCCGGGCGCGGACCGCTCCGCCCTCGCCCCTGTCACCGCGGCTGACTTCGAATTCCAGGCCCGGGTTGACCTGAATCCTGCTGCGCTTGCCGGTCTCCAAAAGCGTGTTGACATAATAATTGTCGGTCGATTTATCGTCCGGCAGGTTAAATATTCCCGGACGGCTATAATAAATTTCTTTGTCGGTGTAGACCTCGAAGTGTGAACGGATGCTGGCATCGGGGCTGATCGGTACGCTGACAAAGAGCGGGGCGTCGAGAGTTTCGAACAAACGTGAGTCCCTCGTATCCCGCTGCAGACTGAAGAGGCTGCTGGCATTGAACGTGTTGCGGCTCATCAGGGTCAGAAAGTTAAGGTTGAATCTTTTCTCGTTCAGTTGATCCTGTTCGCGATCAAGTTTCGTGAGCGACCCGTCGGCGGAGATACGAATCCAGTTGGTCAGATTGATCCATTGCCGCTTCATGGTGTGGTCGATAGTCCCGAGCAGGATGGTTTTTTCCGTGTAGTCATTACCGCTATAGAGGTAATCCTTGTGGTCGCTGACACGGTAATGAAACCAGTTGTCCTTCTTGTTCAGCGAGACGAAGGCCAGTTCGCGGTCGCGGAACTTCTGCTGGTTCACCGACTCCATGTCACGATGGTAGGTGTCACGGTAATCGAGCAGCAGGCGGGGCCACTTGGAAAGCAGCTCACGGTACCGGCCAAGGTAGGAACCGTTGCGAATGCCGCCGATAAACCGCACCCCGGAGACGATGGTCTGGCCGTTGCGAAGGTCGGTAACGATGTCGGGCTTGACCAGACCGAAGCTAAAGTTGCGAGCCGACAGATTAAGGTCTTTATTAGCTTTCAGGAAATAGGCTTGTGCATTGTTTATGACAAAGCGGTTACTGCTAAGGTCATAACTGAAAGCCGTCAAACGAACAGGGAGGCCGCCCGGGGCAAGCTCAAGGTGACCTTTGTAGAGCAGCTTGAAGGCGTCTTTGTCGATCGTCTCATCTTCGACCTCGGTATTAAAAGCACTCCACTCTGCTCCGACGCCAAG
>CAZXBD010000302.1:0-2032 GCA_964638305.1 uncultured Geobacteraceae bacterium
GAATCTGACAAAGAACTTTCTTCACTGATGGTTAGCTCAGCGGAGACTATTTGGATGTCTCTTGTCCTAGCAGGAGTAGGCCTCTACCTGCTCATGCTTGCTGCATACCTGCTCTCCCATGATATTGTCACCGAACTCTCACAAAAAAGGGAGAGGGACTAAACTCGTAATCCTCTGATGAACGCTCACAACGAGAACAGTCTTTCTTACAAAGAAGTCTCAGATTTCACGCTCTTGACACACAATTCAGCAGCATAACGACTATCGCTAGTAGCCATTTTCGCAAGTCTGCAAAATTCCTATAAACCTAGCTCCTGACACACTCCATGTAACCATCCCCTAAAATAGTACCAGCAACAATGAGACTTCTCCGGCATAATATCAAAGGCCAAAGGAGGAGTCATTTATGCGCACAGCCAAGTTGTCCGAAGTTCAGATCATCAAGCTTATAAAGGCGGTCGATGCTGGCAGAGCGATAAACGATGTCTGTCGTGAGTATGGTATTTCCCGGTCGACCTTCTATCGCTTGCAAGCACAGTACAAAGACATGACAGCTTCAGATCTATCTCGCCTGAAGGATTTGGAGCAAGAGAACCAGCGGCTCAAGAAGATGTTTGCCGAGACCAGTCTCCAGAACGAAATCTTGAGGGAGATTATTGAAAAAAAGCTCTAACGCCGGCGGAGAAACGCGAGCTGGTCGATTTTGCCAGAGAGTCTTTAGGTGTGAGTCTTAGGGGGGCTTGCGAAGCTGTTTCGCTCAGTCGTACGGTCTATAACTACCTGCCTGACCCGACAAGAGACGACCCGGTGATCGAGGTGCTGCTGGAACTTGCAGAGCAGTACCCGCAATACGGGTTCGGCAAAATGTTCCCGATCATCCGTCGGCGAGGATTCAGATGGAACCACAAGCGAGTCCACCGCATCTATTGCGAGTTGAAGTTGAATATTCGACGCAAGGGGAAGAAACGGTTGCCTGCACGCAACCCCGACCCTTTAAGCGTCCCAGAGAGCATCAACCAGTGCTGGAGCGCCGACTTCATGAGCGATGCGCTCTGGTGTGGCAAGCGCTTCCGAACATTTAACCTGGTCGATGATTTCAATCGTGAAGTCCTGACTATTGAAGTGGCTCGAAGCCTGACGGCGGCCCATGTCGTCGAAACGCTCAACCGTGTGGCAGCTTGGCGTGGCTATCCGGAAAAGCTGCGAGTCGACAACGGCCCTGAGTTGACCAGTATTCGATTGGCGGATTGGGCCGAGCAGCATGGCGTCACCCTGGAGTTCATCAAACCAGGGAAACCGATGCAGAACGGATTCATTGAACGATTCAACCGGACCTACCGGACCGAAGTGCTGGACATGTTCGTGTTCAAACGAATGCGAGAGGTTTGTGATATTACAGAAAGCTGGGTTAAGCAATATAACGAAGAGCGACCACATGAGTCGCTCGGCAACCTCACCCCGAAGGAATATTTAGCCGCCAACCAGTAGCTGGATTTGTCTCATAATAGGTGGTACTAAAATGGGGAGGTTTACATGGAGTGTGTCAGGACCTAGGTTTATAAGAATTTTGCAAACTTGCGAAACAGGATGTCAGTGGGGATGGTTAACTTGAAGATTGATGTGTCAGGACCGTGCAACTGACACATTTAATCGGCGGTCTCTTTTGATTGCGCCGAGCCTGGGTCATCCTCAATAAAGTAAAGCCACAGGAAGGCCCAAATGTTGGCCAGAAATCCATACCTCGCCCACTTCTCAGTAGACAAGCCTCTCCTTTGTGCCATCCCAGAACAGACCCAAGAAAAAAATCCACACAAGACAAGTATAAGAACCGTTGCAATGATTGGATGCTGCTGCATAAAAGATGGTGACTCAAAATAGTCGTCAGGCCGAAAACGGAAGAATAGTGTGGCAGCCATATATAGCGACCCCAGTAAGGCAACAGCCGATAAAACTATTCGTTGTTTCTTGGTCATTACAACCCGTCCTAAATACCTCGGTCCTAACACGCCCTCAATTACGTCCCAGGGGCGTG
>CAZXBD010000303.1:0-6109 GCA_964638305.1 uncultured Geobacteraceae bacterium
GACTCGAGGCAGCAAGTCCCTCTTTTTGCGACAAGGTCAAAAGCGGTGTACGTTCCTGATTGGCGCGCCTGGCGGCACCCATGGCCGCATTTCCCACTAGCGGACCAGCTATCCCCATAACGCGGTCACTGATTGCCAGTTGCGACCTGCAGACCAGCGATGGTTTCGTCGCCAGCAGTATCGCGAAAGATAAAGCGAACAGGAAGGTGAGGCCTGAATGTTTCCTGGGCCAGTTCCATACCACGCTGAACGCGTTGGCCAAAAGCCGCGTAGCGGCCAGTCAAAGGTAGAAGTACGCCGATGGCGCGCTGTAACTGTGTCGGATCAGATAATTGCGATTGTAAAGCCAGGGCTTCTTCACGGTAGGCAAAACCGGCGGGTGCTTCCATGGCAGCGGAGGCCCACTGTTGGGCCAACTTTTTTTGATTGGTAGCCAGGGCCCTCCAGCCGAGTTGCAGCATGGCCAGGTAGGCGACCGGCTTCTCCTGGTACATGAAAGAGGCTTCAGCAAGGTCTGCCTCGTTGAAACGTTCGCTTAGAAGGTTATATATGCGACCCAGGACCTCGCGTGGGGTTTCGTCTCCCTCGATTACCAGTGCTTGTTGATAGAAGTAGAGTGCTTTGCGAGGTTCTTCCAGGGCGAGCAGGCCTTCAGCCAGGGTTAGATAGCGTTGCTGACGTTCCTGCAAAGACCAGCCTTGGGTTTCTGTTTGCAGGAGTTGATCGACGGCGTGCATCGCATCACCCTTTTGCAGCAGTAGTTTGCTTTGCAAAAGAGAAGTGGAGGGGGTATGCGCCTCGTCGGACATCTTGTCGAGGTATTCACTTGCTGTCGCAGGGTCATCAAGGTCGTGATGGATGAGGGCCAGGTAGTAGTAAGCCTGGTTGGTCAGGTTGGAATCCGGTTGGCTGACGACAAAACCACGCAACAGACCGGCGGCTTCGTTCAACTTGCCGGCTTGGTAATGATCCAGTGCCCGCTGCATGGCAACATCGCTCTGTGAGCCTGCCGTTTCACCCGGCTGGGCGATAACATTCGATACGCCAAGACTCAAAAGTATGAACGATGCGAGGCAGACAATAAAGCGCATTAGTCAAACAGCTCCTTGACCTTGTCGAAAAAACTTTTTCCCATTGGATGGATCTCTTCACCAGCCTCCCGGGCGAACTCGTCAAGGAGTTCCTTCTGCCGGCCGGTTAGGCTGGTTGGGGTTTCCACTCTCACGATGACCAATTCATCACCGCGACCATAACCCTGTAAAACCTGAATCCCCTTGCCGGCCAGCTTGAAAATCTTGCCGCTCTGGGTACCTGCGGGAACTTTGAGCTTGACCTTCCCTTCCAGGGTCGGCGCCTCAAGCTCGCAGCCAAGTGCAGCCTGGGGGAATGAAACCGGGATTTCGCAGATGAGGTCGTTGCCCTCACGCTGGAAAATCGGGTGATCCTTGACGGTGATGACGACATAAAGATCACCGGGAGGGCCGCCTTTGAAGCCCGGCTCTCCTTCACTGCTCATTTTCAGTCGAATACCTGATTCTACACCAGCGGGTATTTTCAAGGAAAGGGTCTTTTGCCCGCGGACCAGTCCTGTCCCGCGACAATCCTTGCAGGGATCATTGATTTTCTTGCCCTCACCGTTGCAGTCGGGGCAAGTGCGGGTCATGGAGAAGAACCCCTGTTGGAAACGCACCTGGCCGTTGCCGGAACAGGTGCTGCAGGTTTCGGGGCTGGTTCCGGGTTTGGCGCCGGAACCGCTGCATGTCTCGCACGGTTGGTGGCGCGGAACCTGAATCTTGGTTTCGAGGCCAAACGCGGCTTCTTCGAAAGCAATCGTCAGATTGTAACGCAGGTCGTCACCGCGACGTCCGCCGCCGCGTCGACTGCCACCGCCACCGAAGATGTCACCGAAGATGTCACCGAAAATATCTTCAAAGGGAGTGCCGCCAAAACCTCCGGAGGAGAAGCCGCCGCCCTGCTGGTCAACTCCGGCATGTCCATACTGGTCATACATCGCACGTTTCTGGCCATCAGAGAGAACCGCATAAGCTTCGGAAAGTTCCTTGAAGCGTTCCTCGGCCTTTTTGTCTCCGGGGTTTTTGTCGGGGTGACATTTCAGGGCCAGTTTGCGATAGGCTTTTTTTATTTCTGTGTCGCTGGCGTTCTGGTTGACGTCGAGAATTTCATAATAATCGCGTTTGGACAAAATACGTTCCTTTCGGCACAAGGCTAAGGGCCAAAGGTGCGAGGGAATGCATCACTTACCCCTGAACCTTTGGCCCTGTTTCCTTAACCGAGTTACTTTTTTTCGTCGTCTACTTCTTCGAATTCTGCGTCGACGACATCATCCGCCTGCTCAGCGCTGCTGGCCGCTTCTTCGCCGCCGGCTTCGGCTTCGCTCTGGGCCTGCTGATACATGATTTCTCCCAGCTTTTGCGAGGCCGTGGCGAGGGCTTCAGTTTTGCTCTTGATCTCTTCCAGTTCGTCACCCTCCATGGCCTTCTTGAGATCTTCAAGAGCAGTTTCGATGCCCTTTTTGGTCTCCTCGTCGACTTTGTCGCCATGCTCCTTGACGGCTTTTTCCGTCGAGTAGATCAGGCTGTCGGCCTGGTTGCGGGTTTCGATCAGTTCACGCTTTTTCTGGTCATCCGAGGCGTGCAGTTCGGCCTCCTTGACCATTTTTTCGATCTCGTCATCAGAGAGACCCGATGAGGCCGTGATGACGATCGACTGTTCCTTGCCGGTGCCGAGGTCCTTGGCGCCAACATTGAGAATGCCGTTGGCATCGATGTCGAAGGTGACTTCGACTTGTGGTACGCCGCGTGGTGCGGGCGGGATGTCAGTCAGCTCAAAACGACCGATTGTTTTGTTGTCGTTGGCCATTTCGCGCTCACCCTGCAGGACATGCACCGATACGGCCGGCTGGTTGTCGGCCGCGGTTGAGAAGACCTGGCTCTTCTTGCAGGGGATGGTGGTGTTCTTCTCGATCAGCTTGGTCATGATGCTGCCAAGGGTTTCAATCCCCAGCGAAAGCGGAGTGACGTCGAGCAGCAGCACGTCCTTGACGTCGCCCTTGAGAACACCGCCCTGGATTGCCGCGCCGATGGCCACAACTTCATCAGGGTTAACCCCCTTGTTTGGGTCTTTGCCGAAAATTTCTTTGACCTTCTCCTGAACTGCAGGCATGCGGGTCATGCCACCGACCAGGATGACATCGTCGATATCGGATGCGGAAAGACCTGCATCCTTGAGAGCTGTCTTGCATGGACCGGTCAGTTTTTTCAGTAGTGAGCTGCAGATGCTTTCAAGCTTGGCACGGGTCAACTTGATATTGAGGTGCTTCGGCCCGGAAGCGTCGGCTGTGATAAAGGGCAGGTTGATGTCGGTTTCTACCGAGGAAGAGAGCTCGCACTTGGCCTTCTCGGAGCCTTCCTTGAGCCGTTGCAGCGCCATCTTGTCGTTGCGCAGATCGATGCCCTGCTCTTTCTTGAATTCATCGGCAACGTAGTCGATGATCAACTGGTCGAAATCCTCGCCACCGAGGAAGGTGTCGCCGTTGGTCGATTTGACCTCAAAGACGCCGTCGCCGAGTTCCAGGATGGAGATGTCGAAGGTGCCACCGCCCAGGTCGAAAACGGCAATTTTTTCTTCGTCCTTCTTCTCCAGGCCGTAAGCCAGGGCTGCGGCTGTCGGCTCGTTGATGATGCGTAGTACGTTGAGTCCGGAAATCTTGCCGGCGTCTTTTGTTGCCTGCCGCTGGGAGTCGTTGAAGTAGGCCGGTACGGTAACAACCGCGTCGGTGACTGTTTCGCCGAGGTAGTCTTCAGCGGTCTGCTTCATCTTCTGCAGAATCATGGCCGAAATTTCCGGGGCGCTGTACTTCTTGTCACGAACCTCAACCCAGGCGTCGCCGTTTTCGGCCTTGATGATCTTGAACGGACTGATCTCGATGTCTTTTTTGACGGCCTCTGAGTCGAACTTGCGGCCGATCAGGCGTTTGATGGCGAACAGTGTGTTTTCCGGGTTGGTGACAGCCTGACGTTTAGCCTGTTGGCCAACCAGGCGCTCACCGCTTTCGGAAAAAGCCACCATCGAGGGTGTCGTGCGTGTTCCTTCCGCGTTGGCGATAACCACCGGCTCGCCACCTTCCATAACGGCGACGCAGGAATTTGTCGTTCCCAGGTCGATACCAATTACTTTGCTCATGATAAGAATCCTCCTTAAAGATTCGGGTCGTTTTACGATGTGGTGCGGACAGACGGTTGATTGCCTGCCGATTTATTCTTCACTGGTTGACGGGTCTTCAGCTTTTGCGTCAGCGGTTTCTTCAGTTGGAGTCTTGGTCACCATCACCAGCGACGGACGCAACAGGCGATCGTGCAGCAGGTAACCTTTCTGAAACTCGGTTGCAACTGTGTTCGGTGCCTGTTCTGTCGATTCGACGTGACCCATTGCCTGGTGCAGGTTTGGATCAAAGCCCATGCCGACGGCATTGATCGGCTTGACTCCGAAGTCTTCCAGTGCCTTGCGGAACTGGTTGATCGTCATGTTGACACCTTCGACCAGACCCTTGCTGTCGTCACTTTCCTGTTCCGCATGATCGATGGCGCGTTCGAGGTTGTCGAGCACAGGAACCATTTCTTTAAGCAGGCGGTCATTGGCGAACCGGATCGCGTCTTCCTTGTCACGCTGATGACGTTTGCGCAAGTTCTCCATATCGGCCCGCTCGCGCAGGTAAAGATCCCAGTTGTTTCTGGCTTCTTCTTTAGAGAGTGTAACTTCGTTCTGCAGTGCGGTTAGAGGATCAATCTCTTCAGCCGCACCCTCTTCGACCGGTAGCACTTCCGGAATCTCGGAAATCGTTTCGGTCTGGTCGACCTTTTTTTTGCTTTTTTTTGCCAAGTTTTTTCTCCTAATCGTTATCTGTATCCAGCAGGCGACTTATAAGGTTCGCCGTGTAGTCGACAATCGGAATGACGGTTGAGTAGGGCATACGATTCGGACCGATAACGCCGAGAGTGCCGAGAGTGCCCCGTTTTCCCGAATAGGCTGCGGTGATAAGACTGCAGTCCGAGAGCTCACTATGTTCCGTCTCACTGCCAATAATCACTTTAACGCCTTTGGACTCGAGCCCTCGATCGAGCAGGTCGACCAGAATACTCTTTTGCTCAAAAGTCTGGACGATGCGTTTCATGCACTCCAGATCGGAAAATTCCGGCTGTTCGAGAAAGTGGCTGGTTCCCTCGATGATGAGATCACCTGAGGTTTCATCGACCAGTGCAGCACTGGAAAGAACGAAGGCCCGTTGCAGCAGCTGATCGTACAGTACTTTCTCCTGCGCCATTTCAGTTACGATCAGGGTGCGAACTTCCTGAATGCTCATGCCGGTCATGGTCTGGTTGAGATAGTTGGTGATCTGCTCCAGGTCCCGAGGAGTCAGCTCCTCATCGATTTCGACCAGCTTGTTCTGGACCAGCCCGGACTGGGTGACGAAAACTGCCAGGATCAGGCGTGGTGAGAGTTTGACGAATTCAATGTGCCGGAAGATGGTCGCTTTAAGCCGAGGCACCATGACCAGCCCGGTGTAGTGGGAAATTGAAGACAGGGTGCGGCTGGCTTCGCGCAGCATGTCGGCCATTTGCAGACTGTCCTGCCGGTACTGCAGCTCAATCTGGTCTTTCTGGCGGATGTCGAGGTCGTTGACGCGCAGCAGGGTGTCAACGTAGAAACGGTAGCCTTTTTCCGTCGGGATACGGCCCGCCGAGGTGTGCGGAGAAGACAGGTAGCCAAGCTCTTCCAGTTCGGCCATGACATTGCGCACCGATGCCGGCGAAAGCTTGATGCCATGGTTTCTGGTCAACGCTTTTGAGCTGATCGGTTGGGCAGTTGCTATATATTCCTCGATGATTGCTTCGAGGATTTTCTGACTGCGATCTGTCAGGTTGTCTGACATGATGAACTCCGCGCAAAAAACTCAAGCCGGGTTATCCGGCTCACAAGACTCTTTAGCACTCCCTTAAGTCGAGTGCCAATGCGCGGTCAACATAACAACGCCAATTGCCTTTGTCAAGGGACGACAAGTGATTTTGTCAGGGGGCTTTTCAGTTAAAGA
>CAZXBD010000304.1:0-10182 GCA_964638305.1 uncultured Geobacteraceae bacterium
GGGGCGCCTCTCAGATTGTTGACAAACCCCACTTTGGGTCATATGTGGGGTTTGTCCTTTTGTATGTTGGCAATTGGAATGCATTGAAGGCTTTCAGTAGATTGTGAGCAACAGATTAACAATCTGTTGCCTCCTCTTCAACTTCAAGAATTCACCCAAAGCTGATCTCTGGGTTCTGGGGACACCATACTTAATTATGTACAATGAAATCATTGCATATATTAAATATGCTCTAGGGCATCGGGGACACTTCCGGAAGTGTCCCTGTAGTGGTTCTATGCAGACGAATTTACAGCCGTTTCATGGATAGTCCGACAGGCGGCTCGGCCCTTTAGTTATTTGAACCGGGCTAGATGCGCTGCTTGACCTTGATGGCGATTGTGCCGACGCCCAGGAAGGCAACACCCATGAGGACGAGTGTGAGGGGCCAGCCTAATGAATTTGCGAAATGCTCCGCGGAGTAATACCCAATGAAGGCGAGCATCGCAATGACAGTGGTCAACAACAGTGTCCGGCTTTGTAGTACGACACAGGCATAGAGAAGAGACGCCGTTACCGCAAGATAGAGGAGTTCAAAGGATGTGTTCTCCACGAGGTCGAACAAACCACTATAGAGCATGATCGAACCAATGAAATAGCCGAGGCCTACCAGACGCTGATACCGCTCCTCCTTCTGCAAACCGTAAGAAGTTAACACCACGCACACACCAATGATCAGACTCGCCCAGTTGGCGGATGTGAGCATCGCTATGTGGTCGAACAAGCCACTGTTCAGCCAGCAGATCCCAATTAACAAAGCAGGTTCTACGAGTATACGGTGAGACGTTTTTTCTAGTGCATCACCAACCAGGAATACCGAGGCGCCAAGAACAATGGCGATATAAGTGATCGGGATGCCGAGCATATCGAGGCCTACATGTATAAATCCATAAACAAAAAAGAGTGCCGTGAATGCCAGCACCGTGCGTTGGTATTTACCGAACAATACGGCCTGGTGAAGGGTCATTATGCCGAATACAAAGAGCATTGCGGCACGCCAGTTGTCGCCGTGCGGAAACACCTCGTGGATGAGTACGAACCAGCCGCCGGTCATCATAAAAACACAGGCGAGTGTAAGTGGCAGGATAAGCCTTGGAAATTTATTCTCATACAAAGCGGAAACCAGAACAATGAGAAGAACGTAGCCAACGCCCAGCGTCACTAAAACCCGCATCACACTGCCCATGCTATCCCAGAACATACCGATATAGGTGCTGATGCCTGCGAGAATGAAAATCGCTCCGAGATAGGTAAAGAGAGTCTTGGCAATATCGCTTTTGCTGCGCCCGGTGGACGCAGAACTGGTAGAAACAGGCGCATGAAAGGCTGTTTCTACTTCGGCGAGTGTGATGTCGTAAGTATTCATGAGTTGCGTTATATTCTTTAGCGCGCCAGGCTTATCCGTTACGCTTGATATGCCAAGGATACCTGCCACCAGCGGCCAGCCCCATATGCCACCGCCAATCAACAGTAATATGACGATGAGAGCAAATAGCGAAATCATAATGACACTACCCAGCCAATGAAGCGGGTGTTGCTACTGTAATATCGACCAACGGCATTCGGCAGGCGGATGCTGCGCCCATTTTTCGTCAGCACCGCTTCATGACGATAGCGTGAGGAATAAAACAGACCACCGAATACATTCCCTGAGTAGCGATCCCTTCCTGCGCTGAATTCGTATCCATCTGGTGCAATGCTGGACGAATCGATCGTCAGTCCTTCAAGATCAGGAATATTGATCATGGTTGTTTTTGAAGCTTCCTCGGGCGTCGCTGGTATTTTTCCAGCCGGAGTCAGGCCGGGTGGCAATACGATGGAGATCTCCTTCACCGCCCCGGTTTTTGGGTCGAAACGCCAGAGTCGCGGTCTCCGGTTATCCTGTACACTGCCTAGGTAGGTGACTTGAACCTTCTGGTTTACGACGGATATCTGTACACCATTTTGGTTGTTGTAGTATTCAGTCGCGTAAAGCACATCGTATTGCGGAGACGTTACAAGAAGGGTGGGGATCCCCGAAATCAGCAGGAATGCGACAACGAGTAACAGCGGCAAACCCAGGCCAAAAGCAATGGTGGGGTTCTCGCGGAGGAAAGATTTCATGCCAACTTCTCCCTGTGATCATAGACTGGTAAACGGGCCATAAGTGATTCCAACTGCCTCGTTGTCATCAGTGAAACTGTATGAAGGTTCCTAAGGCTGAGAGGTGAGAGCATCATTGATCTCCTGAATCAACGGATTCAGTGTCTCTAGTCGCCAGCCACCACAATGAAGTGTCTGTGTGCGTGCTCTTTGTGCCTGCCCCATCCCTCATGGAATACATTAAAAAAGACGGCTTCAATGTACGGCAAGTCTTCTTTATTGTAAAGAATAGACAATTCGTTGTAGTAGACGCCAGGGCAGGTTTTGATACTAAAGTGTTCTACCAAACTGCGCTATTCTTAAAGACTCGGGGACACTACTAGCAGTGTCCCTTTTACGCGTCCTCCTCCGGCTTTGTCGGTGTGTCACCGCTTTAAAATTGTTTTCATCGTGTTTTTCGCTAATATTACAACATCTTCTTTGCTTGATTCGTTATGGCCTTTTGTCGCGGGAGCAACATTGAAGGGTAACTTGCATGGAGACAATCAACTGGAATCCGGCAGAACTTCTTAATCTCTCGGGGAGTTATTGGGGCACCTGTGCCCTGCATGCCGGGGTGAAGCTGAATCTCTTTTCGCCGTTGGCTGTACGGCGGCAAACCGCCGCCGAGCTGGCGGCGGAACTGGGGATCGCCGAGCACGGCCTGGCCATGCTGCTGGATGCCTTGACCGCGCTGCAGTTGCTGGACAAACAGGGTGGGGGCTACGCTGCCACAGGTTTTGCCGCCGAGTTCCTCAATCGCAGCGCCCCCGGCTACCTCGGCCACATCATCCTGCACCATCACCACCTGGTCGAGAGCTGGAGCCGCCTCGACGAGGCGGTGCGCGAAGGTGCCCCGGTGCGCAACCGGGTGTCCCATGAGCCGACGGATGCCGAGCGCGAGAGCTTTCTCCTCGGGATGTTCAACCTGGCGATGCTGATCGCACCGAAGGTGGTGGCGCAGATCGATCTGGCCGGACGACGCCGGCTGCTCGATCTCGGCGGCGGGCCCGGCACATACGCCATTCATTTCTGTCAGCAAAATCCGCAGCTGCAAGCGACAATTTTCGATCTGCCAACGACACAACCCTTTGCCGAAGCGACCTTGCAGCGCTTCACTATGGCCGATCGGATCGATTTTGTCGCTGGCGATTTCCTCGCCGGGCCATTGCCGGACGGCTTCGATGTAGCCTGGCTCTCCCATATCCTTCATGGCGAGGGGCCGAATGGCTGCAGCAAGCTGCTGGCCAACACCGTTGATGCCCTTGAGCCGGGCGGCTTGCTGCTGGTCCAGGA
The DNA here is from genome assembly GCA_964638305.1 of uncultured Geobacteraceae bacterium. Classification (GTDB taxonomy): domain Bacteria; phylum Desulfobacterota; class Desulfuromonadia; order Desulfuromonadales; family BM103; genus M0040. Next base: position 3,457 of record CAZXBD010000304.1, read on the forward strand.
GTTTATCCTCGATGAGAATCGCGACGCGCCTCTGTTCCCGGCGTTGTTTTCACTGAATATGCTGCTTGGCACCCCGGAGGGGCAGGCCTACAGCGAACCGGAGCTGGCCGGGCTGATGCAGCAGGCCGGGTTGTCGCAGATTGAACGGCTGTCGTTAGAGCTACCGAACGGGGCAGGGGTTATGGCCGGGTATAAAAACTTGTGCGCGAAAGACACATGATTTTGGTTTCTGGGGGACACCTCACTAAATTATATGTGACTGACTTAAGTCAGATGTCCCCAGAACTCCAGGGGGGTGAACCGAGGAACGAGTGCCGCAAACAGAATGACTCTCTACGATAGTTCGAACCCTTAAGGAGCCACCCATGAATTTCATCGAAGTGAACCAGCAAACCTGCAACAAGGATGGCCTCTGCAGCGCGGCCTGCCCGGCAAAACTGATCAACTTCAGCAAGGGCGAATACCCGACTCCGATTGCCGAGGCCGAGGAACTGTGCATCCGCTGCGGCCATTGTGTTGCGGCTTGCCCGACCAGCAGTTTGCTGCATGCCGAGATGCCCCTGGCCGATTGCCCGAAGGTACAACCCGAGCTGTATTTGTCTGCTGAACAGTGTGAGCAGTTCTTGCGGAGCCGGCGCTCGATCCGCAACTACCGCGATCAAACCTTGCCCCGGGAAACCTTGCAAAAGCTGATTGAGGTGGCTCGCTATGCGCCGACCGGACACAACACCCAGAGTGTCGAATGGCTGGTGCTGAGCGATCGTGAGGAATTGAACAAGCTGATTCAGATTGTCGGTCAGTGGATGCGCTGGATGTTGGCGAATATGAAAGAGTTCGCTTTGTCGTTTCATATGGATAAAGCTCTGGCGAGGCTGGAAGAGGGCGACGACGTCGTTTTGCGTGGCGCTCCGGTGCTTGTAGTGGCGCACGCCGCCAAAGAAGATCATATGGCCCAATCTAGCTGCACCATCGCCTTGACCTACCTGGAGCTGGCCGCAACCAGCATGCAGCTCGGTGGCTGCTGGGCGGGCTACTTCAACGCCGCTGCGAGCACCTTCCCGCCGATGCAGCAGGCCCTGGGCTTGCCGGAAGGGCATCAGTGCTGCGGAGCGATGATGGTCGGTTACCCGAAGTTTCGTTATCATAGAATGCCTGAGCGTAAGGCACCGTCGATTACCTGGCGATAAATGTCCCCAGAATTCCAGAACTCAAGTCTTAAACGCCCTGTTTTGACATCAAAACCACCCCCATAAGATTAGATCTGGTATTATGCCCCCAAGTAATTACGACCACACCAATACGGAAATCATATGAATAATATTCTGATTGTCTACGCAACCACCGATGGTCACACACGGAAAATCTGCGAGCGGCTGCTGCAGGTAATGGAACAGCAGGGCAGCCAGGTGCAGTTACTGCAGATTGATGAACTGCATCCCGATTTGACGCACTTCGACAAAATCGTTGTCGGGGCGAGTGTCCGCTATGGGAAACACAGTAAGTTGATCTACGACTTTGTCAAACAGAACCAGCAGCTTCTGGACAGCAAACCGAACGCCTTTTTCTCGGTCAATGTTGTTGCTCGAAAACCTGAGAAAAACCAGCCGAATACAAATCCATACTTAATCAAGTTTCTGGGCCAGATTGCATGGCAGCCGAAACAGCTGGAGGTCTTTGGCGGCAACCTTGATTATCCTGAGTGTCGCTATCTCGACCGTCAGATGATCCGTCTGATCATGTGGATGACCAAAGGTCCGACCGCGCCCGATACTGTGGTGGATTATACCGATTGGGACCAGGTTGAGGCTTTCGGACAACGGATCAACGATATGCAGGATTGATTAGAGAGATGTATATATAAATGAGTGATCCACAGTCAGATTCTAAAGATGATGTTCAGTTTACTTTTGAGCCGATTTCGCCACCACCGCCACCGGCGAAAAAGGGTTTGCTGAGAAAGTTCGGACCAATCGGCCTGTTGTTCTTTTTCCTGTTCGGTAAACTTAAATACCTCGCGGTGATCCTGCAGTTCGGCAAGTTCAAAACCTTCATCACCATGCTGATCAGCATCTGGGCCTACGCCATGTTCTGGGGCTGGCCTTTCGCGGTCGGTTTTGTCGCCTTGCTGTTTGTTCATGAAATGGGGCATATGGTGGCCCTGCGGATGATGGGCATCAAGGCGACGGCGCCGATGTTTATCCCCTTTATGGGGGCCTTTATCGGTATGAAGCAGATGCCCAAAGATGCTTTTGCCGAAGCGCTGATGGCCTATGGTGGCCCTTTACTCGGCACTTTGGGCGCAATTGGCTGTGCCGGAGCTGGCATGGTGACTGGCAACCCCTTCTGGTATGCCCTGGCGACAACCGGCTTCTTGCTTAACCTCTTCAACCTGCTGCCGATCTCACCCCTCGACGGCGGTCGGATTATCGGCGTTATCAGCCCCAAATTATGGATCCTCGGCCTGATCGGAGCGGTCGGGCTCTTTTATCTGACCTGGTCACCGATTATCGCCTTGATTATCATCATGGGCAGTGTGCAAATCTATCAATCGAGCAAACGCTCGGCCGCTGAGAAGGCCCGTTACTATGCGGTGACGCCGGGGAAACGGATCGGCATGGGGCTGGCTTTTCTGGCCCTGCTGGCGGTGACCTCCTTCGGCATGTTGGCGATGCAGATACCCCTGGATAAATTTCAGCAGCAGGGGGCCGCTGTTCAGCAGCCGTCGGAGGATTACAAAGCGCAGATTAAGGTTCGTTAGTTGGGTTTGGAGTTGGTGACAGAAAAGGAGCCGGGGACACTCAAAATTAAGCCTTTTTGAATTCTTTTAGGGTCTGAGAGCAACGGGTTGTTAAATCTGTTGCTCTTTTTGTTGGACTTAGCAATTCAAGGCTAAAAACAAAACCGTCGGGTTTGCCCGACAGCAACGTCATTTTCTTTGTGGCGACAAAGAAAACGAAGCAAAAGAAAACTTGTGTACAGCGCGGCGTTTGGCATGTCTTGTTCGGGAATTTCTGGTGGCAAATGGCAACGGTATAAACCTTTAGCTGTCTACATATCCCCTGTTATCCCCGAGGCCCTTGAGGTCCTCTACGGTTCTGATTGGTGTTGTTGTTTGTGTGTTATGCATTTTCCTACAAAAGACCACGACCTGGAAGGCCCGCAAGCACAGGGCCGGATTCTTTAGCTCCGCCACACTTTAAAAGCTATGAAAGATGGCAAAGGAGATGCCCTCCGCCAGGAGCACGGTCTTTTTTGCATCCTTTTTGTGGCCACCTGGACAAAAAGGATGGCGTCTGGCGGGACGCGACTCGCCGGTTGTGCTTTTGGTTCTTATATAGACACAATGTAAACAGATTAACAATCTGTTGCCTCCTCTTCAACTTCAAGAATTCACACAAAGCTGAGCTTTGTCAGCAGCCTGGGGGACACTACTAGTAGTGTCCCTTTTGAGTGCCCTCAAAATTGAGTGCCCCTTTTTGATGCTCTCTGGTAATGACGGTTTGACATTCTCTCCCAGTGTTTTAACGTTTTAGAATAAACGCCGAACGTATCATCGAACGCTCATCGGCAAAGGAGGTTGTTGTGCCTCTTTCCGATCTCCCTCTCTCTTCCCTGGTTTTAATATTCCTGTCGATCTTTGTCCTGATCGGCATCAACCCGGCGATCAAGAGAGCCGCGGTTAAACTCCGTAAACTGCTTGAAGATAAGGCCAGGTCCGGAGACCCTTTTGCTTCGCTGCTCGACAATGCGCATGCCGAGGTATTTAAGGATTCTCCGAGCAGCGAACCAATGAATGATTTCGAAATTATTGCGCTACGGCGAATTGCGATGGCCCGTGGCAAGGCGCTCTCTCGAAAACAGGTAAACGAACCACTGTTGTTTGGTGACGCGGTGCTGGCCAAAACGCTCAAGTCACTGTATAGGCGGCAGATGATTTCCCTGCGGATATCAAAATTCTTCGGTCAGCGTTTTGTCCTCTCTGAAGCGGGCCGTCGTTACGCGCTGGAACAGGGCTATATCGTCCAGATCCAAGAGCGCAAAGGCCTTATCTGAGCCTGGGGACACATTCCTTATGTATCGGTTTCTTTCAGCTTTAGTTATGGGGTGTCCCCAGAATTAAGGGTCTGGCACTCGCTGCCTGACCCTGCTTTTGCACCGCAGGCAGGCTCTAAAGTTTTTAAACAAGGTTTGCGCGGCCAAAATAACGGATCTTAAGGATTGAGGTCACTTACCCGCGCCTGTCCCCCGTAAATGTCCCACGATTTCATCCACTTCATCCCTGTAAATAATGCCTTTGCTTTATCTGTTTTGTTTGCGTCTTTTAGTGTCTCACGGTGCTTCTTTTGTGGAATGTGTAGATCCGACCCCATAGCTCGGCTTTGAGTCTTGCCTAGAGTTTCTCACATCCTGTTTATCCTATTCATCCCTGTAAATAGAGCCTTTGTTTTAAATGTTTTGCTCAGCGGTCCCAGTAAAGGTAGTGGGGCGACTCTGCCAGCAGTTCCAGGCAGGCGGCCAGCGTCCCGGTAAAATCAATCAGTTCCCAGCGTTTCTGATTGTGGAAATATTCGACCCGCCACTGGCCGTTTTGATCGACGGGGATCAGGCGGGCGAAACTTTCATCACCCTTGACCAAATGCAATTCATCGCCGTCCAACGTTACGGTGAACTCCGTCAGGACCTTGTCGGCCTTGATCAGATGACTTGCTTCTTCCAGGCTTTTCTTCATGGTCTCTCTCCTAGACTCGTGTAACTCAAACTATAGTTTCAGGCAGTTCTCGGCATCATCCCAGTAGGGGGAAAGTTTGCGCAGGCGGGCGATAATATCTGGCAGAACTTCGATGATCCACTCGATATCCGCCTCATCGTTGTCGCGGCTCAGGCTGATGCGCACCGAGCCGTGGATCGCTGTAAAGGGCACCTTCATCGCTTTGAGGACATGGGACGGGTCGAGGGTGCCGGAGGTGCAGGCCGAACCGCTCGAGGCGCAGATGCCGTGGCGGCTCAACTCGTAGAGGATCGCCTCACCCTCGATGCCGTAAAACGCCAGGTTTAATGTGTTCGGCAGCCGCACCGCGGCCGCTTTGCCGTTCACCTCGACGGACGGGATGCGTTCGAACAGGGTGTTCTGTAAGCGATCGCGCAGCGCGCGCACCCTGGTCTGCTCATCGTCTACACCGGCAATCGCCAGTTCGCACGCCTTGGCAAGAGCAACGATATAGGGGACATTCTCAGTGCCGGCCCGGCGGCCTTTTTCCTGGTGCCCGCCGAGGATAAAGGGACGCCAGCGCGTACCGCGCCGTACAAAGAGGGCACCGACTCCTTTCGGGGCATGGATCTTGTGCCCGGAGAAGGCGAGCAGGTCGACATGCTGCAGGTCGGTTTGCAGCTCAACCGGCAGCTTGCCGAGTGCCTGGGTGGCATCGGTGTGCACCACGATTTCGGCATCGGTCTCCTTGGCGATGCGCGCCAGCTCGGCGACCGGGTAGCAGACCCCGGTCTCGTTGTTTGCCATCATGATGCTCACCATCAGAGTGTCCTGGCGCAGCGCCTTGATGTAGTCGTCAAGCACCAGCTCACCGTTCGTGTCGACCGGCAAAAAGGTGACCTCCAGGCCGCGACGCACCAGCTCTTTGCCGATCTCCAGCACCGAAGGATGCTCGATCGCGGTGGTGATGACATGGCGGCGCTCCGGGTTGGCCTGCACGGTGCCGAACAGAGCGGCGTTGTTGCTCTCGGTCGCCGACCCGGTAAAGAGAATCTGGTCCGCATTGATGCCGCCGAGACAGCGGGCGACCGTTTGCCGGGCACGCTCGATCGCCGCTGCCGAAGAGCGGGCGGCATCATACATGGAGCTCGGATTGAAGTAATCGTCAGTCAGGTACGGCTGCATCACCGCCAAAACCTCCGGGGCGATGGCGGTGGTCGCGTTGTTGTCGACATAAACAGTCTTCATCTCCATCCTCGCATCTTCATACTGCGATCACCTGCAAACGTTCGTCGACCTGTTCCTTCAAGTGGTGCTCAACCAGCAGTTTGTGGGCCTGGAAAGCGTTCTGCTTCTGGCTGCAGGCTCCGGTCAGCCGACAGTAGATCTTGTCGCCCTTGATATCGACCAGCTCGATATCACCCTCTTCGTCGCGCAGCAGGGGGCGGATGGTCTGGGCAATTACGGCTTCGACCTGTTGCCCCAGGCGGTAAGGTGAAATCTCCACGCTGGTCGCGGTTGCTGCCGCTTCGACCTGTTTTGTCGGTATCACGCCCCAGATTTCATCAAGCAGGTCCTGGAGGCCGCCCGGGGCATGGTGACAGACGGTACAGCCGCCGCCGGCCTTGAGCGCATTGGTGATCTCGGCGATACTTTGCAGACCGAGTTCCTTGACCTTGCGGCGCAGATACGGTTCTGTCACGGAGAAACAGTTGCAGACGATGCGGCCTTCATCCTCATCGCCGTGGGCCATCTCTGGCAACAGTTCGGCCAGATCAACACCGCGCTTGACTGCCCAGTCGGCGACAGCCTTCTGCAACGCTTCAGCGCCCATCACAGAACAGTGGATCTTCTGCTCTGGTAGACCATCGAGAAAATCGATCAGATCCTGGTTGGTCACCTGCAATGCCTCAATCGGGGTTTTGCCTTGCTCTTCGAGTAAGGTACAGAGGGCTTCTGATGCGGCGATCGCCGAGGTGCAGCCAAAGGTCAGGTAGCGGGCCTGGGTGATGATGTCG
>CAZXBD010000305.1:0-4942 GCA_964638305.1 uncultured Geobacteraceae bacterium
TATTAAGGATCTTAGAATGAACATTTCGGCAGATCTTAGCTCTCGAAAACCACCTATCAGGACATTAGAAAAACAAATCGTAGAGGTCTGCTGGCCAAAGCACACAACGATCACAACAGTTTCAATATCTAGAAGCCGGGTTGTTTTGTCGAAATAGTTTACAGATTTAAACCCTCGTTGCTCGGGCTCCCTTAAGGAACAGCGATTTCAAACAGTCACAAAGGTGGTATACTTATTGCAAATGTCAATAAAATACCATGTTCTCTACCAACTTCATTAACCAAGCGAAAGGAGACAAGGCATGCTCAAGAAGATGATAACAGCCTCGGTAATGACCTTCTTAATATGCGCCTTTTATGTGTGCACTTCTTGGGCGCTACCCTTTCAAGTTGATTTTTCTGTCACTGGCTTTGAGTCGGCTGCACCTTATGCACAAGTGAGCGGTTCTATTGCCTATGAAGCCTCTGCTATTGATTCCACCATAGATTCGTTGACTGCGATTAACCTGATAATAGGAAGCATGAATTACTCCTTAAGTGATGTTGACTTTAAATCTGGAAGCCAGTCGCTGATTTATGGCTCACTTAATGGCACTCCAATTAGAGGTGGTACCGATGACTTTTGGCTGAGGTGGGACACGTCATCCATGTCACCCCTTGAGTTTGTTTATTCTTCGAGTGGCACAGAAGGTTTTTGGAAAAGTCAGAATTTCGATAGCTTTACTATTGCATCATCAGCCCCCATTCCTGAACCATCCACAATTATCTTGCTTGGAGCTGGCATTATTGGACTAGCTGTTTGCCGTCGTAAGGCCAAGAAGTAAATCCTGAAGCCATATAACCCGTAAAGCCTCAACTCTTAGAGTTGAGGCTTTTCTATTCCCAAAAGTTGTAATTCGCAAACATTGTAAGTAGTGCCACTTTTTCATTACGCCCATTATCACTTGGATATGATTCATAAATCAGGAGGACGATATGCTCTGAACCGAAGAGTCCAGCCTCGCAGCCCCCTCCGCTTGACTGGACTCTCGTTTCTGCATGTTTAGATAGAGATAAACTTTAGACGCTAACAGAGCCTAATTTTGGGGTAGTTTAGTTCACAGACGTGTCTAAATTTCTGACAGGTACTTAATTACAAACTCTCACAAAAGTTGAGATATTTACAGTTTTGCCAACACTACACAGACACCTCTTGTCAAAACACCCAGGTCTTCTGAGCTAATAACGAAGGGCGGCATAACATAGACCAGCTTGCCAAATGGACGCACCCAGATGCCCTGCTCAACAAACTGTGGCTGAATAGTGCGCATATCGACCGGCTCGCGCATTTCTACGACACCAATCGCACCAAGCACCCGCACATCGGCAACCGAATCCAATTCACGGCAAGGAGCTAAGCCTTTTTCAAGACCCGACTCGATTCTCTGCACCGACTCCTGCCAGTGACCTTCCAACAGCAGTTCGATACTTGCAACCGCCACCGCACAAGCCAGCGGGTTGGCCATGAAGGTCGGTCCGTGCATGAAAACCCCTGGATCGCCGGCAGAGAGGACGTCGGCAATGTTCCGCGTTGCTAAAGTCGCGGCCAGAGTCAGGTAGCCACCGGTCAACGCTTTGCCGAGACAGAGAATATCAGGTGAAATCCCGGCATGCTCACAGGCGAACAATTTACCGGTACGGCCGAAACCGGTGGCGATCTCGTCTGCGATCAAGAGGATGTCGTACTGATCGCACAACTGCCGCACTTGGCGTAGGTATTCTGGCGCATAAAAGCGCATCCCCCCGGCACCCTGGACAATCGGCTCAATGATGACCGCAGCAATCTCCTTGTGGTGTTGCTCGATCTGCGCTCGTAGCCCGGCAATATCATCATCATGCCATGCGGCATCGGTGCGACAGGTCGGGGCGTCTGCAAACAGGTGTTGTGGCAACAGATGGCTAAAAATGTGGTGCATCCCGGTCACCGGATCACAAACCGCCATGGCACCGAAGGTGTCGCCATGGTAGCCGTTGCGGATGGTCAGCAGGCGCGACTTCTCAGGCTTTCCTGCAACATACCAGTACTGGATCGCCATCTTGATAGCCACTTCGACCGATACTGATCCCGAGTCACAGAAAAAGACATGCTGCAGCGACTCCGGAGTCAGCTCAACCAGCAGCTTGCCCAGCTCGGCCGCCTTCGGGTGGGTCAAGCCACCGAACATCACGTGCGCCATCTTTTCCAACTGCTGATTGGCCGCCTGGTTCAGACGTGGATGGTTATAACCATGGATTGCCGACCACCAGGAGGACATGCCATCGATCAGCTCACGGCCATCCTCCAACTGCAAACGGACACCACTGGCAGCCACGACCGGAAAAACCGGTTGCGGATCGGTCATTGAGGTGTACGGGTGCCAGAGATGGTTACGGTCAAAAGCGACCCAATCAGAAGAAATGTCAGCCATCATTCTATCCTTTATCTGTTTTCAGCGGCAGTCAAAGAGGCTCATTGTAAAAGATTCTGCAGAAAATGAAAGTAAACAAGAAGCGGCGTTCTTCCAGTATGGAAAAACGCCGCTTCTGCTACCCCCGCATGTAGAAACCGCCGCTATTTGCTCTGTTCAACCATGTACTCGACAGCAGAGCGAACCTTATCATCGCTCAGCGATGCCACGCCGCCTTTCGCCGGCATCCGGCCGATGCCGTTAAGCGAATTTTTCACCAAGGTTTCCAGTTCACCTTTTAATCGATCATCCCCCAACTTCGGGGCGCCCATGATGCCGTTGCCATGACAGGTCTTACAGGAACCCTCGTAAACCGATTTTCCTGCATTCATTGCCCCGGTCATTGCCGCCACTTTATCAGTGGTCTGCTGTACGCCTTTCTCCGCTTCAGCTTTGACCTGTTCCGTCTTCTCGACAACTTGCGCGGCAACCTGTTCCGTTTTTTCGGTTACTACTTGGGGCGTCTCGGTCACTTTCTGAGTGGTCTGCTCAACCGTCTTCACTGGCGGAGCAGGCTTTACCGCTGTCGATTCTGTTTGCTCATTGCTGCATGCAGCCAGTAGCAACAAACAAACCAGTCCAACCAGAATCCTTTTCATATCAACCTCCTGTTATACGTTAATGAAAACAATCACGAACAAAGCATAACAAAAGTTGAACCTTGAGCAAATAAGAGAAGTCCTTATTCATAAATTCCTGCAGCACAAAATCCAGCCGGCAAGACCTGCCGTTGCGAGCCAATAGCTGGCATCCCCACCAACCCGCTTTCCCTTCCTCCCTCTAAGTCCCCCGCCGCCAGGCATGGAATTTCTCAACCCACTGCAACAGCTTTTCCGGAGCATGCTCCTTCTTCCAGTTCCCGGCTGCCATCTTGTTCATCTCTGCCAGGGTCGGATAAGTGTGGATAGTGCCGAGAATTTTGTTCAAACCGAGGTTGTACTTCATCGCCAGCACGTATTCGGCGAGCAGGTCACCAGCGTGGGTGCCGACGATGGTGACACCGAGAATTTTATCGCTGCCTGGTTTGGTCAGCACCTTGACCCAGCCATGGTCTTCGCTGTCGGCAATCGCCCGGTCGAGATCGTCGATCCCGTAGCGGGTCACTTCGAAAGGAATCTTCTGCTCGGCCGCTTCGGTTTCGTTCAAACCGACTCGGGCAACTTCGGCATCGGTGAAGGTCGCCCAGGGGATCACCCGGTAATCTGCCTTGAAGCTCTTGAAATCACCGAACAGGGCATTGACCGAAGCATACCAGGCCTGATGGGCTGCGGTGTGGGTAAACTGGTAAGGGCCGGCAACATCACCGGCACAGAGGATATTCGGATAGTTGGTGCGCATCAGCGGATCGACCGCAACCGTACCGCGCTCACTGATCTTTACCCCCAGCTCTTCCAGCCCGAAGCCAGTGACATTTGCCTTGCGCCCGACCGCTACCAGCAGATGGGTAAATTCAACCTCGACAGCTTCACCATTGTACTCACAGACCAACAGTTGCTTGCCGTTGTCGACCCGCACTTCTTTTGCCGCGTGACCGGTTAATACCTGAATCCCCTCATCTTCAAATTTTTGCTGCACAAAACTACTGACTTCCGGATCTTCACGTCCCATGATCTGCGGCATCATCTCCACTTGAGTAACCTGGCTGCCAAGCCGCGCGAAAGCCTGGGTCAGCTCACTGCCGATCGGGCCACCACCAAGCACCACCAGTTTTTCCGGCAGTTCGCGTAGTTCCCAGATATTGTCCGAGGTCAGATACTCAACCTGATCCAGGCCTTTGATCGGCGGCACAAAGGGGCGCGCCCCGGTAGCAACAATGATGCTGCGGGTGGTCAGCAGCTGGCCATTGACTTTAACAGTCCAGGGTGAGGTGATGGTCGCCTCCCCTTCAATCACCTCGACGCCAAGCCCGGTGTAACGCTCGATTGAGTCGTGCGGCTCGACTTTTCCCACCACCTGCTGCACCCGCTCCATCACGGTAGCAAAATCGAACTCAACCTCCGCCTTCTCAAAGCCAAACTCCTTGGCCCGCTTGGCGTAAGAGAGCATCTTGGCGCTACGGATCAGCGCTTTACTCGGTACACAACCGGTGTTCAGGCAGTCGCCACCCATCTTGTGTTTTTCGATCAGCGCGACCTTGGCTTTGACCGCTGCGGCGATATAGGAACTGACCAGCCCGGCGCTCCCAGCTCCCAGTACCACCAGGTTATAGTCGAATTTTTCCGGTTTTTGATGATTAGCGTAGACTTTTTTCGCCTGGAAAATATCGAGGATTTTCTTCGCCACCAGCGGGAAAATGCCGAGCAGGACAAAAGAGAAAATGATCCCCGGCGAGAGGATTCCCGCAGCACTTTCCAGCTGCCCCAACTGGGTGCCGGCATTGACATAGACAGCTGTGCCGGCCAACATGCCGATCTGGCTGACACCGTAGAAGAGCGATGTTTTTAGCGGCGTCAGACC
>CAZXBD010000306.1:0-10198 GCA_964638305.1 uncultured Geobacteraceae bacterium
ATCAGAGTGTCAGGGTTGTCATGTTGGCGGCCCGAGGCAAGAGCTTTTCTTCCGGAGCGGATCTGAACTGGATGCGTCGTATGGCCGACTACTCTTTTGGTGAGAATCTGTCGGATGCCATGGGTCTAGCCGAATTGATGAAAACCCTGGCCAATCTCTCGAAGCCGACGATTGCCTTGGTGCAGGGAGCGGCGATTGGTGGTGGTGTCGGCCTGGTCGCCTGCTGTGATATCGCGCTGGCCAGTGAGAAGGCCAACTTCTGCCTCTCCGAGGTCAGGCTCGGACTGATCCCGGCCGTCATCTCGCCCTACGTTGCTGCGGCGATCGGCTCTCGCGCCACCCGTCGTTATTTCATAACCGCAGAACGTTTCAGCGCCGCAGAAGCTTGTCGCCTAGGTCTTGTGCATGAAATGATGCCAGCAGAGGAACTGAATGCGCGGGCAGAAGAGTTAAGCAGCCTGCTGCTGCAGAACGGTCCGCAAGCCATGGCCTCGGTGAAGGCTTTGGTTGCCGAGGTGGCCTTGAGCTTCCTTGACGATGACTTGATTGCCGACACTGCCGAACGAATCGCCGAAACCCGTGCATCCGAGGAGGGGCGCGAGGGGTTATCGGCCTACCTGGAGAAACGCAAACCTAACTGGATCAGGGGCTAATGCGATGTTTGACAAGATTCTGATTGCCAACCGTGGCGAGATCGCCTGTCGCATCATCCGCACCTCACGACGTCTTGGCATCGCCACGGTGTCGGTTTTCTCCGAGGCTGATGCCCAGGCATTGCACGTCGTTCAGGCCGATGAAGCCCTCTTGATTGGTGCCGCACCGGCCCGCGACAGTTACCTGGTTGGCGACCGGATTCTGCAGGCTGCCCTCGACAGCGGTGCCGCTGCGATCCATCCGGGCTATGGTTTCCTTGCTGAGAACGCGAGCTTCGCAGCCGCTTGCGCCGAAGCCGGCATCGTCTTTATCGGTCCTCCGGTAGCGGCGATCAAGGCCATGGGTTCGAAGAGTGCGGCCAAGCAAATCATGAGCGCCGCGGGAGTACCACTGGTCCCAGGCTATCATGAGGAAGATCAGTCGCCGGAACGTCTCAGGCTCGCAGCCGATGCGATCGGCTACCCGGTGCTCATCAAGGCAAGCGCAGGTGGCGGCGGCAAGGGCATGCGTGTGGTCTCCAGTGCTGATGAGTTTGCCTCTGCGCTGCAAAGTGCCAAGCGTGAAGCCACTGCTGCCTTTGGCGATGATCGGGTGTTGCTGGAAAAGTACCTGGTGTGTACCCGGCATGTCGAAATACAAGTCTTTGCCGATACTCAAGGAAACTGCGTACATCTCTTCGAGCGCGATTGCTCCATCCAGCGTCGACACCAGAAAGTAGTCGAGGAGGCACCAGCGCCAGGTTTGGTCGAAGATTTACGTTCCTGCATGGGCGAGGCGGCGGTTGCGGCTGCCCGAGCCATAGGTTATGTCGGTGCCGGAACAGTTGAATTTCTCCTTGAAGCCGACGGTTCCTTCTATTTCATGGAAATGAACACGCGCTTGCAGGTTGAACATCCTGTGACCGAGATGGTAACCGGCCAGGACCTTGTTGAATGGCAGTTCCGGGTCGCCGCCGGTGAAAGTCTGCCTCTCCGCCAGGAGGAGCTGTCCCTCAATGGCCATGCCATCGAAGTGCGCGTCTATGCCGAGGACCCCTCACGGGATTTCCTGCCTTCGGTAGGTCTTTTGAGTCACTTGAGACAACCCCCGGAGAATGCCCACGTCCGGGTTGATACCGGTGTACGCCAAGGGGATGAAGTTAGCCTTCATTACGATCCGATGATTGCAAAGTTGATCGTCTGGGACCACGATCGTGTACGGGCCGTCAGACGATTGCGCCAGGCCCTGGCAGAATTCCAGATGGTTGGTGTTAAATCAAATATCAGCTTCCTGTCATCCATTGCAGCTCACCCGGCATTCGTCGATGCGGAACTTGATACCGGGTTTATAGAGCGTTACCATGCAGGTCTTTTCCCGGAAGCCCTCCCGGTTTCAGATCAATTTCTTGCAATGGCATGCCTAGACGTTTTGCTGCGGAGAACCGCTGAAGCTGAGCAGTCCGCAAAAGCTTCTCCCGATCCATACTCTCCGTGGCACTTTACCGATGGCTGGCGACTGAATTCGGATAACCACCATGACCTTGCCTTTCTGGATGGTGACGAACGGATCGCTGTGACGGTTCACTACCGTGACGGTGGATACCTGCTGGAACTCCCAGGCGGAACGATGAGAGCCAGCGGCACCATCGATGCAGACGGTGATTTGTACGCTGATCTTGATGGCACGCGTTTGCGGGCCACTGTGGTGCGTCGCGAACTTGAAATGTGCATCATCGTCAATGGGCAGAGTCATGCATTGGTCGTAGAAGATTCTTCCTTACATGCCACGGAGCAGGAAAGCGTCAGCGGTCGTCTGACTGCACCCATGCATGGAAAGATTGTCGCTTTAATGGTGGCCGCAGGTGAAGAAGTCAGGCTCGGCGCACCGCTGGTTGTGCTTGAAGCGATGAAGATGGAACACACGATTACTGCGCCGGCAGACGGCACGGTAATCAGCCTTCCTTATGCGGTCCACGATATGGTCAGTGAAGGTGAGGACCTCCTCAATTTCGAGGTTGCGGAGAAAACTTGATGAATCTTCCTCAGAGGGTCAAACTGGTCGAGGTCGGTCCACGCGATGGCTTGCAAAACGAGCCTTGCATTCTTGCCGCTAAAGATAAGATTTCCCTGATCGACCGATTGAGTGAGACCGGGCTAAATGCGATCGAGGTGAGCAGTTTTGTCTCGCCGGAGCGTGTACCGCAAATGGCTGATGCTGCAGAGGTCTTTACAAGGATTCAGCGTCGTCCTGGTGTGCATTACCCGGTCCTGGTCCCCAATACCAAAGGTTTGGAAGCGGCCCTGCTTGCCGGCGTCTCGGAAATTGCAGTGTTCGGTGCTGCCACGGAGACTTTCTCGCAGCGCAATATTGGCTGTTCTATTGAACAAAGTCTCGAACGTTTTGCTGAAGTTGTTAAGTTAGCCCTTGCTGCCCGAGTGAAGGTGCGTAGCTACATCTCATGTGTGGCTGGTTGTCCTTATGAAGGGGCTGTTGCAGAAACAACCGTTGCCGAGCTTGCTTGTCGCCTGATCGAACTGGGTTGTTACGAGGTGTCGCTTGGAGACACAACTGGTGTTGCTACACCGGGGCAGGTGAAAAAACTGTTGCAGGTTGTCTCTGCAAAGGTGCCTAAACAGCAACTGGCAGTCCATTTTCACGACACCTATGGTCAGGGCCTGGCAAACATTCTTGTCGCATTGCAAGAGGGTATCGCCGTAGTTGACTGTTCGGTTTCTGGCCTCGGTGGCTGCCCCTTTGCTCCGGGAGCTTCCGGTAACGTAGCTACAGAGGACGTTCTCTACATGCTGAATGGCCTTGGAGTCCAGACCGGGGTTGATCTGGACAAATTGATTGATGCGGGACAGTATGTTTGTGGCCTGCTTGGACGCTCTCAGGGGTCAAAGGTTGCGCAGGCTCGAACGAACCGTTGTGAATGACATTAAAAACGCTTGCAAGTAGTGTAGTAAAGACCATAAGGGTTAATACTTCGGCAGCAGGGGTGAACACTTAAAACCATGATAGTGCCATACTGTTGGTTGGCCGTTTAGGCCTTGAAAGGCGGTATTTTTTCTAAAATAAGCCATTGCAGAGAAGAGAGGATGCTTATGTTCAAAGATATTATGGTTCATCTGGATCAGACGCTATCATGCAAAAACCGGCTTGAGGCGGCGATCAACATGGCGAAACAGCATGGTGCGAGCTTGACGGGTCTCTACGTCTATTCGTCGCCACGGATGAATCAACCACTTCAGCAGTTGGAGCAAGTCCGTGAAATGTTTCAGAAGAAGATAGAGGGAGCCGGCGTTGCCTCTGACTGGCTGGAGGTCGATCTTGGTTTTTCACGCGTCGGCGTTGCGGAAATGATTGGTTACTATACAAGCTTTACCGACCTGCTCGTGGTCAGTCAGCCTTTAACCGCTGAGCGGAACAAACAGCACTCGGCCATCACCAGACCGGAGCGTCTGCTGATTGGTTCTGGCCGTCCGGTATTGATAATCCCGGCTTCCGGGGCTTTTCCACATATTGGTGAACGGATTATGGTTGCCTGGAAGGCAGGGCCCAAAGCTTCTCGTGCATTGCACGATGTCATGCCGCTATTACAGACAGCCGAGCATGTCAGTATGGTTTCTGTTGATAAGAAGACCTATAGCCCAGATGAGGGCGAACGACTTTCCCGTTATCTTAAACTGCATGACATAAAGGCGGAACTAGAGTTGATTCCACCGGGGGATTTGAGCGTCGGTACCACTCTTCTTAACCTTGTTGCTGATGACAATGTCGATCTTATGGTCCTCGGCGTACATATTTCCACCAGGCGCGGTCAACTTGATATGGGGGATGTCGGCAGTTATCTGCTTGGCCAGATGACTGTGCCGATGATCCTTTCTCACTGATCGTGAAGGTTCTGCCTGTGGAATGTGTTGTCGTGTGGTGCAGTCTATGCTGAATCATTGTATAAAATCCCGTTGCTGAGTGATTAAAGGAGACTGTGATGTCTGAACGAAAAAGTAAGATCGGAGATAGAATCAAGGGTTTGCGCGTCAAGAGAGAGATGACAATAAAAGATGTCTCTGAAAAGACCGGCCTGCCTGAAGACCTTATCTCAAAAATAGAAAACCAGGAAGTTTCCCCACCTTTGGGAAACATCATAAGTATTTCAGAAGCTCTGCGGGCATCGGTTGGTGAACTTTTCGGTGATAGCGCGGATTCTCCTTTTTGCATTGTGAGGAGTGGTAACAGAAAGGCCGTCTCCCGTTTCGGTTCTGCCGAAGGCAAGTCTGGTCACTATAGCTACGAGGCCCTTGGTCACAAGAAACAAAACCGTCAAATGGAGCCTTTCCTTGTGGCCTTAGCACCTGGTGATGACTTTACGGTTGAGCCAAGCAAGCATGTTGGAGAGGAGTTTATTTTTGTCCTAGAAGGCCAGGTTGAGGTCAGATTGTCAAATCATGTAGATATCCTTGAGCCTGGAGATTCCATCTATTATGATTCAACTCTGCCTCATGTTGTTTCGTGCCATGGTGACACCCCCGCGAAGATTCTGGCTGTTATTTATGCAAGGAAAGAGATGATGATCTTGTAGGTTGCCGTCCTGTCTGAGGTTAATCTCTTACGTTAGGTTAAGGCACGATTCTGCCTCTGTGTTCAGAGTTTATTGACAATTATATCCATTCATCTTCAGGGAAAACCAAAGGCCGCCATGATTAGTCTCATGGCGGCCTTTAATGTCTGTAGTTTTAAGCTTTTATAGTCGATGAATCGTAACGGTCCCTTGGCTAATCTGCTTCTGCAACCACAAATTCAAAGTTTTTCTCCAGAGTTCACGGGTGATGGGAACAAGGAAGCTGAAACCGAGGACGTCAGTGAAGAATCCCGGTGTCAGCAAAAGCAGGCCACCAACCAGAATTAGAGCACCATCAATCAAGGTTATGGCAGGCATCTGGCCGCGTGCGGTCTCCTCCTGGATCCTTCGTATAATCTCGACCCCCTGACTCCGTGCCAGCCAGGCTCCGGCGACACCTGTTAGCATAATGAGGCCGATTGTTGTGCCTACCCCGAGAATTCGTCCGGCTTCTATAAGGATGTAGAGTTCCAGAAGTGGTACAAATATGAAGGTTATGAGAAGTTTTATGAACACGTAGCCTCGCTTAATTGTTTATTCTTAATTAGATGGGCCTACAAAGAAACCATATCTAGTTATTATTGTAAATATTTGGTAAGTGCAAGTAATCATTGAACAAATATACTGCCTAAAAATTGTGCATGTTGTAGAAGCGGTCGTTGTATGGTTTCACCTTCCGTTTATGAACACCCTTATCAACGTCTTGTCCACATCTTTTGTGGACAAGGTTGGAAGATGCCTGAAACACATTGTTTTTTTCTTCGACCGCAATGGTTGGACAAGGTTTCGGGAATCGCATATTGACGATTTAAGCCGTTCAACAAACTCAATCCTGATCCAAATCTTTGATGACCATTCGTGTTGTTTTGCGTAAGGCCGTTTCTGCATCCAGGTTGGCATCATGGGCCAGTCTTGTGAGACAGAACAACATCTGGCCAAGGGATTCTTCATTAAGGATCAGATTCCCGCCATCTTTCTGATCCTGTTGAATGGCATGTAACGGTATCTGCTGTGCTGCCGGCAGTTCTGATTGCCGGTCAGCCCGGTAAACTCTGCTAACCAGTTTCTGGGCGCGTTGAAGGGCAGGAAGTCTGCTGGGTAAATGATCCGCCAGGCAGGTTTTGTTGTTGGTTGACTCGGAACGTTTGATTTCATCCCATTGTTTGTCCAGTTCGTTTGCATGTACAGTAGAATCATCACGGGAAAAAACATGAGGGTGTCGCCGGATCAGTTTCTCGGCAATTCCCGTAACGACATCATGGAAATCGAATTGTTCCCGTTCCTCAAATATCCGGGCCTGAAAGACCACCTGCAAAAGCAGATCCCCCAGCTCATCGAGAACAAGCTCTGTACTGCCGTCTTCGATGGCATCAATCAATTCACAGGCCTCTTCAAGGATAAAAGGTGTCAGACTCTCGGGGGTCTGTTCTGCATCCCAAGGGCAACCATTTGGAGCCCTGAGATCTCGCATTATCTCGAGCAGGGAGTCTACTTTATTTAGAGCTTGTTTATGAGTCATCTCTGATCTTTCCCTTGGTCGTGTTGACTCCTTCTACCGCAGCTTCCTGAAGATTGCAAGAGAGCCGGTTAGTGGCCACTAAAGTCTTGCAAATTTATCTTTAATACGTTAATAGAAGGGACTTAATTCTGGGCGCTGGGGAAAACTCCTTGACTGTTTCCGGAAGGCTCTTATACTGACGCCTCGCCTGATGTATTGTGAGGGGAGATTGTCGTGCTGATACAGATCGACAAACTGAAAAGACGGCCACGCCAGATTGCCATTGATGAGCAGGCCGTTGACTTCCTCTTACTGAGGGACCTTATTGATCAGGGAACCGTTACTTTCAATGAAAAAATTTGCGGTTCACTGGAAGTAGCTCGGGTGGGAGATATCATAGAAGTCTCCGGCCGTTTAAAGACTACGGTAACCTCGCTTTGTAGCCGGTGCCTGACGCCGGTAACTGATCGGGTTGAACTCCCGGTGATGCTTTGCTATGCCGGCGTCGATGATGGTGATGAGGCTCCTGTCGCTGAAGAGGTTGAAATTCAGACAGAAGAGCTTGGCCTGATTTCTTTTTCCGGCAACGAGATCGATTTGCGGCCGGACCTGGGGCAGGAGATAGTCATGGCCATGCCTCAACGGTCATTGTGTCGGGAGGCATGCCAGGGACTTTGCCCCGTGTGCGGCAAT
Organism: uncultured Geobacteraceae bacterium; assembly: GCA_964638305.1. GTDB lineage: Bacteria > Desulfobacterota > Desulfuromonadia > Desulfuromonadales > BM103 > M0040. The sequence continues at coordinate 7,446 of CAZXBD010000306.1, forward strand.
AACCTGAATAAGGGGCAATGTGACTGTGAATCGCCGGTTTTTCATGCCGGGTTGGCAGCATTGAAGAATTTTAAAGTCTAAAAAGATATATGCTTTATTATAGGGCTTGAGCCCGCACTAAACATAAAGCCGGCTGTTTCGGCGTTCTAAGGAGACACATAGACAATGGCAGTACCAAAGAAAAAGACCTCGAAATCAAAACGTGATATGCGCCGTTCACACGACGCCTTGAAGGCTCCCGGAGTCTCTCTCTGTCCGCAATGCAAGGAGCCGAAGCAGTCGCATCGTGCTTGTCCTTCCTGCGGCAGTTACAAGGGCAAGGATGTTCTAGGCTCAGAAGAGTAAGGACCATTCTTTTGAATGAACGCCCCATAGTTGCTGTTGATGTCATGGGCGGGGACAATGCCCCCACTCATGAGATCTCTGGTGCTGTTATGGCTGCCAGGCAGTGGCAGATTCCAATTGTGTTGATCGGCCAGACCGGTGTTGTTGAAAAAGAGCTGGAGAAACACAATACGCAGGGTCTGGATATTCGTATCGAGCACGCCAGCGAAGTCGTCGGGATGCAGGACTCGGCCTCCGATGCGGTGCGCAAGAAAAAGGATTCGTCTATTCGCGTTGCCTTCAATCTCCTTAAACAGGGGGCTGCCAACGCTGTTGTCAGTACTGGTAATTCTGGCGCTACAATGGCGGCAGGGATGTTTGTCCTGAAACGCATTCCTGGTATTGACCGGCCGGCCATAGCGACAGTAGTTCCCAATCTAAAAGACCAGACGCTTGTTCTGGATGTCGGCGGGAATGTTGATTGCAAACCTCCACACCTTGTTCAGTTCGCTTTGATGGGAAGTGTTTATGCGACCCAAATGCTCGGCAAGAGCAACCCTCGAGTTGGTATTTTGTCGAATGGCTCAGAGGAATCCAAGGGCAACGAGTTGACACGTGAGGCCAACGGTATTCTCAAACAGGCGCCGTTCAACTATATCGGCTACACTGAAGGTCGTGACATCTATAACGGACGTGTTGATGTAGTTGTCTGTGACGGCTTTGTCGGAAATGTTGTTCTTAAAGTTTCAGAAGGGCTGGCAGAGGCGATTGGCATAATGTTGCGGGAGGAATTCAGGTCGAGGCTTATGTCCAAGATCGGTTATCTGCTTGCTCGCCCCGCGCTTAAGGCTTTCCGCAAAAAAGTTGATTACGCAGAGTATGGTGGTGCACCCTTGCTGGGGATCCAGGGGACAGCAATGATCTGTCATGGCAGTTCCAACCCTACTGCTATTATGAATGCCATCAAGATGGCACACGATAGCGAGACGCATCAGGTCAACAGGAAGTTGACTGAGCGCCTTGAGGAAATTAGCGCAGAAGGTCACGGTGAGACTAACGACACCGATCTTCTCGCACAACCAAACAGCTGAGGAGTAGAATCGTGATCAGAGCAAGAATCACTGGTACCGGATCCTATGTTCCTGAAAAAGTTCTGACTAACCTGGACATCGAGAAATTTCTTGATACGAACGATGAGTGGATCAGGGCGCGTACGGGCATTTGTGAGCGGCATATTGCCGCTGATGGTGAACAAACTTCTGATCTGGCGACACGAGCAGCAGAACGTGCTATGGAGATGGCAGGTGTTGCCCCTGAGGATCTTGACCTGATCGTTGTTGGCACTATCACCGGAGATTATCCCTGGCCGGCAACGGCATGCGTCGTACAAGCCAATCTTGGTGCTAAAAATGCCGGTGCTTATGATGTGTCCGCTGCGTGCAGCGGCTTCCTTTATGCGTTGTCCTGTGCCGTTGATCGTGTTGAAGCCGGGCGCGCTAAAAAAGTGTTGGTGATCGGTGCCGAAATTTTGAGCCGAATCATAAACTGGGAAGATCGGAATACTTGTATATTATTTGGTGATGCCGCCGGCGCTGTTGTCGTGGAAGCAGGTGAAGGCGACCGCGGCATTCTTTCCACCCACTTACATGCAGACGGAACGCAACTCGAACTTCTTTACCAGCCCGGATTTGGCACCAAGAATCTGCCGAGCGTGGAATCGTTGGAGAAGAAAAATTACTTTCTGGAGATGCAGGGCAATGAAGTCTTCAAGGTCGCTGTACGATCTATGGCTGATGTTGCCAGAATCGCTCTTGAGGAAAACAACCTTTCTGTTGATGATGTTGATCTGTTCATTCCCCATCAGGCAAACATCCGTATTTTAAAGGCTACAGCGAAGAAAATTGGCCTGAAGGACGATCAGGTCTATATCAATGTGGACCGTTTCGGGAATACTTCGGGTGCAACAATCCCACTCGCTTTGGATGAAGCGAATCGGGCTGGCCGCATCAAAGAAGGCGATATTTTGCTGCTTGACGCTTTTGGCGGCGGTTTTACCTGGGCTGCGACCCTGTTGCGCTGGTAGTCTGGGGCGCTCAGACAATTTAAGGTTTTAAACGAGTATGATAGCATTTATTTTTCCAGGCCAAGGCTCTCAACATGCGGGAATGGGTAAGGACCTCGCCGATAATTTTGCCGTTGCCCGCCAGGTTTACGAAGAGGCAAATGATGCTCTCGGTCTTGACCTGGCTTCTCTCTGCTATAACGGCCCAGAGGAAGATCTCAAATTAACCGCCAACACTCAGCCGGCAATACTTACGACCAGTGTTGCCGCTTTGCGAGTCCTTGAGGCAGAGATCGGACTCACCCCTGAGTTTGCAGCAGGACATTCCCTTGGCGAGTATAGCGCGCTGGTCTGTGCCGGTGCCCTG
>CAZXBD010000307.1:0-2301 GCA_964638305.1 uncultured Geobacteraceae bacterium
GCACGGGTTGAGTAGTGATAAGCTGGGTAAGATACTTGGGCTGCAGCCGCGCTCCTTTCTTTCACACTTTCGCGATCATCCGGCAATCTATCGTGAGAACCTGAAGGGGCGCTGGATTTGGTTCGCCGCCGATCCCGGAATCCGGGAACAACAAATGCAGGCCCGTTTGGCTGAGAGAGGCGCCAAGGAGTCACGCATGCCATCCGATATGGAGGCAGTGATGATACTGGTCGATCTGATCGGCCATCCGCAGAGCGATGTGGAACAGATCGCGCGCCGTCTCAAATCCAAACTACTCGACATCGACGCAACCGGTATCCGGCAATTGCTTGACCACCATGGCCTACTAAAAAAAACGGTGGATACTCCAGCATCAGATGCTTGAGCCATTATCTCAAGAAGTTGCAAAGCAAGTTGTCGCCTGGCGTCTTGTTTCCGCAGAAACCATTGATACGATTCGCTCCCAATCAGGGCTTTTGTCCTGGATGTGATTCCGTCAGCCGCGTGTGGAAAACGCACACACGGGAGGTTGCTACGCTGCGTATCGGTCACTTCATCGCTCATGAGACGCAAACCTATTGTCCCCACTGTGCGGATCAACCGGTGGTCTTCCTGGCCGAAGAGCTGCAACAACTGGTTCCTCCCGGCGCCCGCTACGGCTACGATGTGATCGCGTTTATAGGGCAAGCCATCTTTCTACACTGTCGCAATGGCAAGGAGATTCAGGAGGAATTCCATGCAAAGAACATCGCCATCTCGCTTCGGGAGATCGATTATCTGGGCAGGCGGTTTATCGTCTATCTGGCATTGGCGCACGCGCAAAGCCAGGAGAAGATCAAGCAGTTCATGGGAACACAGGGCGGCTATATTTTACATTTGGACGGGACATGCGAAGGCGACAGCCCCCACCTCATGAGCACCATCGACGCGCTCTCCCAAATCGTCCTGGACAACATCAAGATCCCCACGGAAAACGCCCGTCAACTGATTCCTTTTCTCAGAAGAATCCAGCAAGCATACGGTGAGCCTATCGCACTGGTGCACGATATGGGCGTTGCGATTTTGAAAGCCGTCGCGGAGGTCTTTCCAAACGCACCGGACTTTATCTGTCATTTTCACTTTCTCAAAGACATTGGCAAAGATCTGCTGGGGCACGACTACAGCACCATTCGCAGGCATTTGAAAACGCATCGCATACGCACCCAATTACGCGAGATAGCGAAAGCCATCAAACAAGCCATCGAGGATGCCCCTGATGCGCGGCAGTGTCTCGACCATTACCTGGAGAGCAAGCAATTGGAGGAACCGGACACGCCGCTGCGGCCTCTGGTGGCCGTCTACCTCATCATCACTTGGGTCGTGGAGGCAAAGAGCGAGTCCAATGGTTTCGGCTTCCCCTTCGACAGGCCGCATCTTGATTTTTACCTGCGACTACAGGAGGCTTCCCCAAAATTGAAAGCACTCAAACAGAAGATGGGGGCCGATGCCGCTTTGCTGCCGCTGATGCAGATCAGAAAGACATTGGCAGACAGGGCGCTCTCCAGCACGGTATCGAGAATGCTCGATGCGCTCAGGGTCTTCGAGCAATTGCGAGGGGTCATGCGAATTGCGCAGCCCGATAGTCGAGAGGGATTGAATGACGAGGGTGATGCAGACATGGCGACCATCAAGGCTCGCCTCACACAGTTTCGACACTCGCAGGAGATCAAAAACCTGGCGGCTATGACGCTGGCCTACCGGAAAATGGTCAGGCAAATCGACAAATACTGGGATAAGTTGTTCGCCGATCCGATTCAGGTCTCGACGAAAACGGGTTCCGCCTTCATACAACCGCAAAGGACGAATAATATCCTGGAGCAATTCTTCAGATACCTGAAGCGCAATGGCCGCAAGCGAAGCGGTAACCATGCGTTATCAAAGACACTGAAAACAATGTTGGCACAAACGCCCCTGGTCAAAAACCTGGAGAACCCACAGTACATGGAAATCCTCTTAAACGGAAAAGCCGATCTTGCGGAGCGATTTGCCGAAATCGATATCGTGGAGGTACGCAAGGCTTTTGAGGAGGCGCAAAGAGTCACACAGAAATATCCAAAGAGAATGGCGGAGGTGTTTAAAATCCCCAATCTTCCACAGCGATTGCTTGAAATGCCGCTGAAAAAATCTGCTGGCTCCTAAATCCAACCGAATTTTGCGCCCATAGAGCATCCTGCCAAAAAGTATAGTTAAAACAATCGGTTAGAATCTAAGTTGGTAACTTCTCAATAACCCCATGCACAGCACAAATAATGCTGGACTCCC
>CAZXBD010000308.1:0-3638 GCA_964638305.1 uncultured Geobacteraceae bacterium
ATATCTGTTGCTGTCGATAAACGGGTAATGGTGTAACAGCGGATTTTGCCGGCTATTATCAATTCATAAGACGACGGTGATTGTTTGAGGTGCGCATAGGGCATGAAAACGCTTCTGATCGACAATTACGATTCCTTCACATTCAATCTTTACCAACTCATCGCAGAAGTTAACCGCGTACCCCCGCTGGTAGTTAGAAATGACGCTGCGCCGTGGTCAGAGATTCGAGATCTGGACTTTGACAACATCGTAATCTCACCGGGTCCGGGACGTCCCGAGGTTCAGCGAGATTTTGGAATCTGTTCAGAAGTTATCCTAGAAACTAATGTACCACTTCTGGGTGTCTGTCTGGGCCATCAAGGTTTATGTCACCTTTTCGGTGGCACCGTCGACTACGCGGAACAGGTAATGCACGGTCGTCCCAGCGATATCTATCACGAAGACGAGGATATTTTCCAGGGGCTCCCTTCACCTTTTACGGCCATTCGTTATCACTCGCTTTATGTCAGTCAACTATCCGAAGATCTGGAGAAACTCGCCTGGACAGAAGACGGGATGGTCATGGGCGTTAAACACAAGGCAAGGCCTGTTTGGGGTGTCCAGTTTCATCCTGAGTCGATCTGTACCGAGTATGGCCATGCGCTCCTCGAGAACTTCCGATCACTAACGACAGCGGTTATCAAGAGCAACCCGCCCCAGCGGCGCTCTACCGATAGCGGTCGCCCGAAAAAGGATAGCAGCCTTTACAATGTGGTCCTGGAAGGTGAAGGGGCCTCTTCAGAGGTCTCTGTTCCCCGACGAGGCACACTCGATGGCAAGCCATTCAAGATCTATTATCGCCGGATACCTGCACATGTCGACGCAGAACAAGTGTTCCTCAACTACTATGCCGAGACGCCCGCCTGCTTCTGGCTGGATAGCGCATTGGTAAGAGGTTTCTCGCGTTTCTCCTCTATCGGTAATACCGCCGGCCCTCATGCCGAGTTTGTCAAATACGATCTGCCCGAAAAGAAAGTAACCGTTCAACGCCATGATCGGACGGATGTTTACAATGAATCGATCTTTTCATATCTCGATCGCGCTATAAGAGAACGTCACACGGTTACGGAAGGACTCCCGTTCGATTTCAATTGCGGATACGCAGGTTACCTGGGTTATGAATTGAAGGCGGACTGCGGCGCCGATGAAGCACACCCGTCACCCACGCCGGATGCCGCATTTGTCTTTGCGGACCGTCTTATTGCCTTTGACCATGAGGAAGATATCACCTATCTGGTCTGTCTGGATGACGAGGACCATGAAGAACGCGCACTTCAGTGGCTCGATGAGATGTATCAAAAACTACTCAACATGTCACCTGCCCCCCCATGGAGCAGGGCCCTGCACCCGCGGCACGTGACACAAACCTTCAGACACGCGCCCGAAGAATATCTGGAGCTCATTCGGGAATGCCAGAGAGAAATCAAGCACGGGGAATCATACGAAATCTGCCTTACCAACATGATCACCCAGCATGTCAATATCGATCCGACCAATACTTATCGTGCTCTGCGCCAGCGTAATCCTGCGCCCTATGCAACCTTCCTGAATTTCCCGGGCGTTGCGGTATTGAGTTCTTCGCCGGAGCGATTTATTACGATCGACCCAAACGGTATCGTAGAATCCAAACCGATCAAGGGAACACGCCCGCGTGGTGCGACCAAGGACGAAGACGAGAAGATCTACCAGGATCTGCGCACAACCGAGAAGGACCGTTCCGAGAACCTGATGATTGTTGATCTGTTGCGGAACGATATCGGTACCGTTAGCGATGCCGGCAGCGTTTATGTCTCGAATATATTTACTGTTGAAAGCTATGCGACGGTCCATCAACTGGTCAGCACCGTGCATGGGCGATTACGTCGCGGGATATCGGCAGTTCAATGTGTGCAAGCTGCATTTCCCGGCGGATCCATGACGGGTGCACCCAAGAAGAGGAGTATGGAAATCATCGATCGCCTCGAAGCGGGACCGCGTGGTATTTATTCAGGTTCAATTGGCTTCTTCGGGCTGAATGGTAGCTGCGATCTGAGTATTGTGATTCGCACCATCGTCGTCACTCCCGAGGATGTTACCGTGGGAGTAGGAGGTGCAATCATTGACCTTTCCGACCCCCAAATGGAACTTGAAGAAATGATATTGAAATCGCGCGCACTCGTCGCGGCACTATCGGAAACTTCGTTCGAGACTGCCGAATCACAGCAAGTGGAAGAATCAGTCTAAGAGAATAATCAGCGCGGATGCTGCTGTAAAACCGATTGGCAGCGACCGTGCAAATCAGATAAAGGGGGAGATGGATGACAGATCTCAGTGAATTTCGCAGCGAACTAAACAAAATTGACGAGCAGATTGTCGCGCTGCTGGGTCAACGTTTTACCATTATTCGAAAAGTAGCGGACTACAAGAAGGATAATCAGGTGCCCATGATGCAACCAGGCAGAGTGGAAGAAGTAAAAGACCGATGCGCTGAGTCGGCGATAGCTCATGAGGTTAACCCCGAGCTGTTGCGCAATCTGTATGGCTTGATTATTGATGAAGCTTGCCGGGTTGAAGACGAGATTATTGATAATCCGGACGAGGCACCCCGGACCCGCGGTTAGAGTTCACCACTCCTTATTATGCAATTAGTGCCTGAAAAAGCCCACTCAATTTCGAAGGCCGTGGTGCTTGGAGGCAATGGCGCCATGGGCTCGCTTTTCTGTGCTCAACTTACCAGAGACGTTGATCACGTCATTGCTATCGATTTACAAACTGCACCACCACGCGGGACTGAAAATGTTGAATCGCTCCACTCTGACGCGCGCGATTTGACCCCTGAGGCGAAAAACGCGTTGGCGGATGCCGATCTGGTAATTTTAGCACTCCCCGAGAACGTCGCATTAAACTCGCTGGCAGGCATCACATCAATTCTTCGCCGAAAGGCGTTATTGGTTGATACCCTTTCGGTCAAGATACCGTTTGTCAATGCTATCCAGAACACCCAACTACCCAAAGAAATTATCAGCATTAACCCAATGTTTTCTCCCTCGCTGGGCTTTGCCGGACAAAGCACCGCTGTCATTACCATAGAACGGGGGCCATTGGCGAACAGATTTCTCGAGTTGATTGAAGCATGGGGCTGTCGTCTGGTGTTTCTTACCGCAGAAGAACATGATAGGTTGACCGCGATGCTTCAAACGATCACACACGCCGGGATTCTGACATTCGGCATGTCCTTGCATAAGCTGGGCTACGACCTGTCTAGTGTCGAACCACTCATTCCACCGCCCCATCGTGCAATGCTTGCGCTTGTCGCACGCATTCTGAGCGCTGACCCCGAAGTCTATTGGGATATCCAGTTGAGTAACCCATTTGCCGCGGAGGCTCGAGAGGCCCTTCTAGACAGCGTGAGGCAACTGTCAGAGGTCGTCGACAATGGGAACCAGCGCGATTTTCTAAGTATTATTGATAGCCTTCATACGGTCGTTGGCCCGAAGCACTTACCGCAATTTCTGCAATATTGCGTGCGAATGTTCGAGGCTGCAGCGGATGATTGAGCACTTGCGTTCACCGCTCGATCCCAATCAAGAAGATCCCGGGAATGACGGGACGGATAATAG
>CAZXBD010000309.1:0-1758 GCA_964638305.1 uncultured Geobacteraceae bacterium
TCCGGGAGCAGGCAGTAACCGGACGTATCGACCATGGCTTTCAAAAGCGCCGCAGGGTCATTCGGACACGTAACTTCGGTTTTAATCATGGAGAGCAACCCTTAACAATAATCTAAGCGGCAGACATTCCATGTCGACGTCAGCTGCGGGAGTGTAGTAGCTCGGAACAACCATCCGTGCTGATGCGCTTCCGCGCTGATCCTTTTAAAAGATTTTACCATCGCCCTGTAATGCGGTTTCTGCCCGTCCCTGATCCGATTCTCTCCAATGTAAGCCATGTCTTCCTCGGCCAGCCGTGAGAATAGATTCTTTGTCTGTAGGTTCTTCTAATTTTTAAGAGATATTATGCAGCGGCCTGAGCGTGCAGACCTGGAAAGGTCTGTTCTTTTAACGTTATAGCGGCACTGAGCAGTGCCCATCCCTTTTTAGTCAGCCGCCATCGCCGAGAGCGAGGCACCTTGGCGATCAAGCCATAAATATGGAAGCGTTTCAGCAGCCGGGATATTTTGGCCGATTGCTTGACTACACAACGCCCGCAAGTCCGCAGATAAGGACTGCCGGCCAGTCGTGTGCGAATATCCCGGTTGCGGAAGCCGTTGATGGTGTTGGCGCCGGACAGCAGAGCTTTGAAGATGCGTTGATCGTCAGGACTCAATGGGTTGAATGCCTTGACGGACTGACCGGCGCGGGTTCGCTTGCGTTGGGTGATGGTATTCAGTTGCTTGACGGCCGAACTCGGGTCATCGACGCCCGCCAGCGCCTCCAGGTAGCGGCCGTTCGATGCCAGAGAGACCTCCCGGTAACGAAACAGGTTAGCGACCCCCTTGCGCATCGGGACCCATTCCGTGACGCGCTGACCTTCACGCCAGACTTTTTTGCGTACCTTGCACGTCTGGACCATGACATGGATCAGACCAAATTCCCGGTCCATGTAGTAATAGTAGATATGCAGGCACTTGCGCCGGGCGGAGTTGACAAAAGGACGGCCCTGCTGGAAACGGAAAGAGAAGGAATTGCAGGGCTCCAACTGGGAAAACACGCACACCAGGCCTTCGCTAATACCGTCTTCCTCCGCTATCTCACGGGCGCGTTGTTCTTTCCTCGAACCGGCAGATGCCAGATAGATGTAGGGGCGCCCTGCCCTCTCTGCCATGGCTCGGGCATGGGCCTTCAACGTCGCGGCATGGTCGGTCAGGAACGACTTCAGGTCACGGAACTTGATCCCCTCCTGGCTTAAAAACTGAGCCATAGCACCGCCGGACATAATGGGGAGATAGCCACGGAACAGCATGCGGTCGAAACACGACAGAACACCGGTGATTTTGGGCTCGTGTTTATCCAAAAAGGTCTTCATCGCAGCACCCTCCCGTCCGGCAACTCTCACACGGAGTTCATAATATACAAGACCTAGGTCGCCGACTTACTTTGGTTGTGGCCGCAGGCCACGCTAGGCAGGATAAAAGCTTTTTTCAATGGTTCGATCTGTATTGAGTCGCAGTATATACCGGTGTTGATCCCGGTTATCAGGAGTGTGTGCCCGATGCCGGTGCGTTGGCGGATCTGCATCACTGGTATTTTTTTCTGGCCTGAGTCTTGATTTCCAGACGACGAGCCGAGCGATCCCCTGCTAAGTCCCGTGGGAAGCAGCCCCTGCCGACAATTCGAGTCCTGTAGGGTCAGCCGAACAGTGTGGGTTGAGGCGGTAACTGACTGACGGGCAGTTGGTCCTTAAATGAAGATGAGACCTGTCGGTGTTGA
>CAZXBD010000310.1:0-5973 GCA_964638305.1 uncultured Geobacteraceae bacterium
CGGCAGCGGCCGCATGAACTGGTATTACCAGGAAGTCCCCGGCGAGAACTGGGATTATACGGCCACCCAGGACATGGCGCTGGCGGACATGGAAGTGGACGGCGTGATGCGAAAAGTGCTGTTGCAGGCACCCAAAAACGGGTTCTTTTATGTCCTCGATCGCGCCGACGGCACCTTGTTGCGGGCCCACCCCTTCGCCAATGTGAACTGGGCCACCCACGTGGATCTGGAATCCGGCCGGCCGGTGCTGAATCCCGAACTCGATTACCTGGAAAAGGCCAAGTGGGTAACGCCCGGTCCGCTGGGAGCACATAACTGGCAGGCGATGTCGGTGGACGTGGAAGCGGGCCTGGTTTATCTGCCCACGCAGGACACCGCCTTCTTGTATTCCATGCCGGAAGATTGGCAAAAAACCGGTTTGTACCAACGGCGTAAGGGCCACTGGAATTTAGGTGTCGAGCTGAAAAGACTGCCCGCCCGCATGGTGGAAAATTTCGCCTCCGCGCCTGCGTCCAAAGGCTACCTGCAGGCGTTTGATCCACTCAGCGGTGAAGCCCGCTGGACCGTTGAATTGCCCCACTATTGGAATGGAGGCGTGCTGGCGACCAGGGGCGGACTGGTGTTCCAGGGTGATGCGCAGGGTTACCTGAGCGCATACGACAAGGACACGGGCAACGTGTTATGGCAATTCAATACCTTCACCTCCATCCTCGCTGCACCGGTGACTTTTTCCGTTGATGGTGTGCAATACCTGGCCATCCTGACCGGCACCGGCGGTGCTGACCTGTTCGGTGCAGGAAGCATTGATGCCGGTGAAACGCTCGCATCCGGAAAATATGGCAATTTCGGCCGCATGCTGGTGTTCAAGCTGGGCGGAACAGAGCAACTGCCGCCGCCGGCGTTGCGGGATCGGGCCATACCCGAACAGCTCTTAACGGCCGTGACTGATGAAGACCTGGCCAGTGGCGAGAGACTCTATTCCGACAGTTGTGCGGTTTGTCATGGTTTTGCCGTGCGCACCGCGGGCGCCGGTGTACCGGACCTGAGGCAGATGTCGCCGGGTACGCATGAAACCTTCGCCGCCATCGTTCTGGGCGGCACCCGCAAGTCGACCGGTATGGATTCGTTTGCTGACGTGTTGACGGCTGAGCAGGCGGAGCAGATTCACCAGTACATCAAAGCCCGCGCCTTTGAGGATCGCGAGCAGTTACTGGGCAACAAGGAGACGGCACGGCTGACCTGGCAGCAGGATTAAAGCAAAAGGGAAAGAAGAGAATGAATAATCAATCGATTGAGCAGGTGGGTGAAGAAGTTTTCTGCGCAAAATCCAGGGTAGACAAGGGAGGGAACCGAGTTAACGCAATCACTCGGATCACGCTGCATCGCCGCATCGAACTCATTTCCGCCCTCTATTTGGCAGCTTTGTCGGGTTCTTGTCGGGTTTCGCAGATGTCGGCTTTGTCGGGTTCTTGTCGGGTTTCCCCACAAACAAGTAGCCAGCACCACGGCCCGTTTTGCCCGACTTGACAACCACTCCCTTGCTGACGAGATCTTCCAAATCCCGGAGCGCGGTACGGTCGGTGACACCTGTGATCTTCCGATACTGGGCGTTCGTGATGCGCTGGTTGGCCTTGAGGTGTGGAATAACCGAGAGTTGCCGATCGGTCAGTCCCAGTTTGGCAATCGCATCCTGCGTGAGCCAGTCCCGCCACAGGGTGACGACAAATTGATCGCCATCCTGGGCAAATTCAGGAATGGGCAACCCAGCTTCCTTGCACTTGCTGAGTACGTCGAGGATGCCGGTGCCGGCCTTGTCTATGTAATTAGCGAGGAAGAGAGCTTCGCACAATCGCTTGTTGCGGGGGACAGAGCTATGAGGCAGCTTGAGCTTGGCTGGCGTCATCGTAGGAGGAAGTTCGCCGGGGTTCCAAACCTCGACACGGTCGGCGAAAACGTAAATCTGCACGCTTGCATCGGACTGATAGTCGCGGTGGGCGACGGCATTGATGATGATCTCAGCGACAGCAGCCTTGGGAATTTCGTAAGCGACCACGTTTTCGGGTCCTTGCTCGCGAACGCCAACCTTTCTGACGAGTTTGGCCATCACAAAATCTGCCGCCCTGTCGATGAGCGTGAAAAGGTTGCCTTTGAAGACCTGATAATCAGCAATGGGTTTCAACGCTTCGATGCCGTGAAAGTGGAGGCACTTGACTTCGGAGGCAGGGAGCCAAGTTTGCGGTTTCCGACCAAAAAGGAGGAGGGCCGACTGGGTGAGCTGATCTTCGTTGAGCAGGTCGAGATGGGCAAGAGCTTCGTCGACTGGTGTTTCGGCAGCTAACGCATAGCCGCGGGCTTCGCGGGCGCGGAGCAGAAACCAACGGATCTTGGTTTCGTCGATAGCATTGGAGGCATCTACACCCGGGAGCGGTTCGCGCTCAAAGGCAACGGCTCGCAGGATGCCTTTCCAACGGAGGAACTCGATGAGGCTGGGGTAGATGCGGTCGCGAAGTAATTCGTCAATCGTGTCGAATCGGCGGCGCCGGAGCTGCCTCGATACTTTGCTGACCATCTTCTTCATCTTCAAATGTCGCTTCAAATCGTCACTGCCTTTGATGAAGGCAAGGCGGTAGACGGAATCTTCCGTGGCGCGGTCGAACTCGTGTTCTGTGGGCGAGATTCCTTTGTTGTCCTCGGAGCCATATTCGTTTCCGAAAAGGCCAAGATAGATAGCGGATTCGGACACTTCATCCAGGTAGGTACCATCCACCCTACGATCGGCGGCGGGAAGTTTCTCGAACAAAAAGACTTCAAAATATTGACAAAAAAGCGCATCTTCTCGAATAAAATCGCGAATGGCCCGTCGCTCTTTGGTGAGTTCCTTCTGGACGCTGCTGACGAAGATCTGCTGTTTCAAGCGCTGACTCCGATTTTCTCAAGAATCTCTCGAAATTCTTACATTCCGGCACCTGCACTGAAATGGACGAAATCTGAATCTTGTGTAGGAGTTTCCTTCGCGCTGGCGGGAGGGCGACCTTGTTGCCCCTTCGGAGCTTTCGGAGGCATTTGATTCTCGTGGCTTGGTCCACGATGTAGAACCATCATGGTTTGTTGCAGTTTGGGCTTACGAACAGGGCGAGCAATCCAGGGCCCATACTTATCTGAGAAAAGGTGACTTTCCTTCGCCGGACGGAAGTTGGCGTGATGCGATGGTGGGGCTGCGGGCGGTGGCTGAAACGCCTCCGGATTATGCTCGCGATTAAGCGTTTGACTCTCACGTGTCCTGCTTGTAAAAGCAGGGGCAATATTGGATGCAATCCAACAGGGAGTCAACTGCCCAGAGTGGCATCCAGTTCCCTGTTCAACTCCTCTAATGAAAAATTCACAAAACCTGACTGCTCGCCCTTAAGCAAAGCGGATCTCAGTGCTGCAAGTTTGGTTTCTCGATCTTCAAGTAGACGCAACCCTTCACGAATGATCTCGCTGGCCGAGCGATAACGGCCATTAGCCAGTGCCTCGGCGACGAAGTGGTCAAAGTGGTCACCCAGGGTGACGCTCGTGTTTTTCATTTGAGTCTGCTGGTTCAAGGAATGTGCCCATAGTACCAATTATTGGTATTTATTGCAGATCTGTTGGGAGATTGATATGGGCAAATTCTGGGATGCATGTAGGAAATCATTGTGTTAAAGCCATGATGCAATGCAGCGGCGACGCAGAGCGGGCAAAGCAGGAAAGTTAGATGGCTTAGACTACGGACCACTTCCTGCGTTTGCCTGCCTGGCAGTAGAAATAAATTTGATGAGGCGCTTGTATCTGCCGTAGCGAATCATGTCGCGTGGTGAGATTCCACCCAATAGTGGGTTAGGTGTTTTGAACCAAAGCGCTGTTTTTCTGGGGTCACCTTCGAAATACTCAGCGACTAAAGAAATGATATTTGCGATTTGCTCCAGTCGGTCCCTCAACTCAACGGGTATTCTTTCATCAAGTCGCACTGACCTTTTACTGACACCGCCCAACTTGGATAACTCGTTGTTATCGAAATCAAGAAAATCCGTGACTTTTTTGAAATCCAAACCATGGCTGGACCAGAACTCCAGGGGATCCATCCGGCTTACGGTGTCGAAAAGTGCTGGTTGTGCAGCGGGCATCAGTTAATCACCAACTAGTCGAGGCTAATGAAACAAAAGAGCATGAACCAAGTATAAACCATAATTGAACCAGTTTCAGACCAACTTGTATGATCATCTATCTTGCTGCTTTAGAAAGCTATTTCAACCCAAAGACGTCCAGAAGCTTCAGATTTCATGTAAAATGTCGGTTTATTCCGACAGACACACCTCTGATACATGGTTAGCCTTCATAAATAGTCCACCTGGATCTGATTTATCCTCTGGAAAATCTTTGTACATACATAAGTCAATACAATGAGCTAAACTGGCTTCGAGTGGGAAGAGACGAAGATTGAGCTTTATGAAAAAGAGATCTGACACTGACTGGAAACGCCTGGCGTCCATGCCAGACAAGGATATTGACTTCAGCGATATTCCAGAGCTGGATGAGGCTTTCTTTAAAGAAGCCAAATGGCGCCCCCCTGTCAAGCAACCGGTTACGATTCGCCTGGATGCTGATGTGCTCGAATGGTTCCGCAGCCAGGGGCCAGGTTACCAGACACGCATTAACCGCCTGTTGCGGCGGTATATGGAAGTGAGCCAGCAGCGGAATTGAGTAAGGATGGAGTGATTATAAAGACATGCTGGACCCCGGAAGTTTGCTGCGCAAATTCCGGGGTGACGGGGGTGTTGTTTTTTGGGGTGACGGAGGGAGCATGTGAAATGCCTTTATCCGCCCGGCACGTCCAGACTGATTTTCAGCTGGCCACCTACTGCCTTCGCTGCGCATTGCAAGGTGTGCAACGTAACTGACGGATTCTGTGGATCCAGCAACCGGTCGAGCGCTGCCCTGCTCGTTTTCATGCGCCTGGCCAGTTCCACTTTGGTTAAAGACTGCTTTATCATCAACTCGGACAGTTGGAAGGCGATAACTCGTTTGATCGCTACCGCCTGGGCGTCTTCCAGCAGGCCCTCTTTTTCGAGGAAATCATCGAAGCGACTGCCGCTGTTTTCTCTGTTATTCATAGCCTTTCCATCCTTGGCCTGGCATCTTTAAACGGATTGAATTGTACCATATTTGATACATAACTCACACAGACCAACTTAAACTTATGCTATGGATTAAAGGGCGAAGGCTGAAGAGGATACGCCCTAGAGTTTGTGTGGGAAATCAGCTTCATTTGACGATTTAGATTCCGCAGGTGGCTGTTCGCGGATGAATCCGCTCCTACATGTAATGAACCCCCACCCAAACCGTTTCTTCCTCTGGATGCGTCCACACCACCTTGTGCTTCACGTGTGCCGGGATTTCCAAACTATCCCCCGGCCCCATGCTCAGTTCAGTGCCGTCCTCGAAGGCCAGGCGCGCCGCGCCCTTTAGCACCAACACCCATTCGTTCCGGTCCTGGTCGTACCAGCCTTCTTTTGGGGAGGTGTGGCCTTTGGAGATGATTCTTTCGATGTGGATGTTTTCATTTTTGACCAGGGTTTCGAAGCGTTCTTCGGGTAATTGATCCGGGATGTTCTGGAGAAGATTTTTCATTGAAATGATGTTTGGGAGTGAATTCGCTTGTATGGTAACCCCTGCTGGAGGTCTGGAGGAGTACAACCGCGCTCCACAACACATCACTTCACACAATATTGAGCGAGAAATGAAAAGAACCCTGCTTACGTTTTTTACTTTGTTGTTACCTGCACTCCTGATTGTGGTATTTGCCCTCAATACCCCCCTTGCAGCCCACGAGGGCGATGGTCACGAGGAGCCCGAAACAGGCGCCCCACTGATCCTGGGCGTGTTGGATTTTCCCAACTCCGGGGCCGGGGCTGCCCAGGACGCCTTCACCCGCGGCGTACTGTTGCTGCACAG
>CAZXBD010000311.1:0-1577 GCA_964638305.1 uncultured Geobacteraceae bacterium
GTTGATTATGTGCTGTCCGAGGCCGGGTTAAACCTGGGCAACATTGACTACATCGCTTTTTACGATAAGCCGTTCCTCAAGTTTGAGCGTCTGCTTGAGACCTACGTCGCCTATGCGCCGCGTGGCCTGCGTTCCTTCAGTATGTCAATGCCCATATGGCTGCGAGAAAAACTGTTTCAGAAGGATTTGCTGTTCAAGGAACTCAAGCAACATGACGAGTCCTTCAAAGACGTCTCGAAGATGTTGTTCTCGGAGCATCATTACAGTCATGCGGCGAGTGCTTTTTTCCCTTCCCCATTTCAGGAGGCAGTGGTCCTGACCCTGGACGGGGTAGGGGAATGGGCGACCACGACAGTTGCCATCGGCCAAGGCAAGGAACTCGAGATAGTAAAAGAGATCCATTTTCCGCACTCCATTGGGCTGCTCTACTCTGCCGCCACCTATTACACGGGCTTCAGAGTTAACAGCGGTGAGTACAAGGTGATGGGCCTGGCTCCCTATGGCGAACCGCGTTACAAAGATCTTATCCTGGATAAGCTGATTGACTTGAAAGAAGACGGCTCTTTCCGCCTCGACCAGTCCTATTTCAATTACTGTACTGGTCTCACGATGACGAACGACAATTTCGCTGCATTGTTCGGCGAGCCGGTAAGAAAACCGGAAAGCGAACGCTTGACTCAGTTTCACATGGATGTAGCGGCATCAATCCAGGCTGTCACAGAGGAAATCGTACTGCACCTCGCGCGCGGCCTGGCCATGGAATATGGCATTCCGAATCTCTGTATGGCAGGGGGCGTAGCGCTGAACTGTGTCGCGAACGGCAAAATCCTCAGGGACGGGGCATTCAATGATATCTGGATTCAGCCCGCGGCTGGTGATGCTGGAGGTGCAGTGGGCACAGCGTTGGCGGCCTGGCACAGGGAGCTGGGCAATGATCGCAAGGTATCTAATCCGGATGCAATGCGCGGTTCTTACCTTGGCCCTGCTTACAGCCAGGAAGAGATCGATAGGCGCCTGCAAGCTTGCGGTGCTGTGTTTGAAACAATTTCAGAAGAGGAAATGATTAGTCAGACAGCCCAGGCCCTGGCTGAAGAAAAGGCAGTGGGTTGGCTGCAAGGAAGAATGGAGTTTGGACCCCGCGCACTGGGAGGTCGATCTGTGCTCGGTGATCCACGTTCCGAGGCGATGCAGAAAACCCTCAATTTAAAGGTCAAATACAGAGAAAGTTTTCGGCCATTCGCGCCGTCGGTCCTTCGCGAAGACGTCAACGAGTGGTTTGAACTCGATTACGACAGCCCTTACATGCTACTAGTTGCAGATGTGCAAAAAGAAAAGCGTCGCGAGATGACCGTAGAAGAAAAGGCGTTGTTTGGTATTGACAAGCTGAATATCAAGAGATCCAGTATACCGGCTGTAACCCATGTTGATTACTCCGCACGCGTCCAGACGGTGCATGCTGACACGAATCCGAAGTATCACTCATTGATCACAAAATTTAAAGAGCTTACTGGTTGTCCAGTAGTCGTCAATACGTCGTTTAATGTGCGTGGTGAACCGATAGTCTGCACCCCGGAAGA
>CAZXBD010000312.1:0-22045 GCA_964638305.1 uncultured Geobacteraceae bacterium
AGCGTTTACAAGAGCTCTTGGTTTTGCTCTAACCATAGATCTTGATAGACTTTCACCGCGGCTAAACAAAGGTTGTTGCTTTAAAGTTAAACAACGCAGCAAGCTGCGGGGAATATGACCCGTTTTTTATTATTAAAGTGGCGAGCAAGACTTCCACGCAGAGATACAACGTCAAGCCTTTTCGCGCCTCGCGCCAGGCACTTCCCGATTCAGAACATAAATCTCCGCATACTTACATTCATAAGAATGCCGACCCCGGTCATGGTGGTTATCATGCTCGTTCCGCCATAGGAGAAAAGCGGTAATGGCACACCGACGACCGGCAACAGGCCGATCACCATACCAAGATTGACCACGATATGCCAGAACAGCATGGCGGAGACACCGATGGCCAGGTACATGCCGAAACGTTCGTTGGAACGCAGGGCGATGTGCAATCCCCATAGGACAATCAGGCAGTAGAGAGCCAGTAGTAGCAGGCAACCGCTCAGCCCCCATTCCTCGGCAAAAACAGAGAAAGCAAAGTCGGTATGCCGTTCCGGCAGGAAGGATAATTGCGACTGGGTCCCCTTCATGAACCCCAGGCCATTGAAGCCACCGCTGCCTACGGCAATTTTTGACTGGATGATATGATAACCGGCTCCCAGGGGATCACGCTCCGGATTGAGAAACGTCAGGATGCGCTGTTTCTGGTAATCATGAAGAAGGAACCAGCCGCCACCGGCAGCCGCGACCCCGGACAGGCCCAGAAAGAAAAAGGAAGAGCGCCGCACCCCGGCAAACATTGCCATGGTGCCGCCGATGCACAACACCAGCAAAGCAGTCCCCAGATCCGGTTGTTTCATGATCAACAGGGCCGGAACGCCAAGGATCAACCCCGGGGCAACAAGCTCCAACAAGGAAAAACCGCGCAAATGCTCCTTTTCGCTGAAATAACGTGCCAGGGCGACAATAATCACGATTTTCATGATTTCGCTCGGCTGAACATTGAAACCACCCAGGCTGATCCAGCGGGTCGCGCCCATGCTGGTGCGACCAACAGCCAGGACAAGGATTAGCAACAGCAGATTGCCGCCGTACAAAGGCACACTCAAGTACTCCAGATGACGGTAATCGAAGAGGCAGCTGAGAACAACAATCAGGACACCAAGGGCAAGCCAGTAGAACTGTTTGAGGTAAACAGGTTGCACCGCTATCGTCCAGGAGGACGTGGCGCTATACATGTTGGCGATGCCGATGACGGCGATCAGCAGAATCAGCAGCAAGTATGTCCAATTGAAATGTGTAATCAGACGTCTGTCAAACATCGGTCAATCTCCGGAAACGATCAGACTCACTGTATCTGGTTTATCCATTCTATCAGCGAAATAAGCCTCGTACATAGCTTTGGCAACCGGCGCAGCAGCACTCGAGCCGTGACCGCCATGCTCAACCACGACCGCGACTGCTATCTGTGGATTTTTTGCAGGAGCGTAGGAAACAAAGAGAGCATGGTCGCGGTATTGGTATGGGATTTCTTCTTCCTCTTTCTGTGCTTCTTCCTCCTCGTCAGACTTGCGGCGGACAACCTGGGCCGTGCCGGTTTTACCGGCAAAGCGCACCGTCTCAAGGCGACTGCGCCAGGCCGTGCCCCCGACATCATTAACGACGGACTCCATGGCTCTGCGTACCGTTTTCAGATGCCCCTCTGGCCAGGCAGTCTCAGTGAGCTTCTCCGGCTTGAGCCTCCATTCCGTCTGCCCATCAAGATCAACAACTTTCTGGACAATCTGTGGCCGCCATACTGTACCGCCGTTGGCAATGGCGGCCGTCATCGACGCCAGTTGCAGGGGAGTCGTCAGGACAAATCCCTGACCGATTGCAGCAATCACAGTTTCACCATCGTACCAGCTGGTACCGAAACGCTGCTTTTTCCACTCCCGGGTCGGAATCAAACCCGAACGTTCGCCACCAAACGGAAAACCCGTCTTCTGCCCTAGCCCCAGGCGCTGTGCGACACTGGCAATGCGATCAATCCCGGTTTCTAGACCAACCCGGTAAAACCAGACGTCACAACTTTCCTTGATCGCTTCGTGAAGATCGACCTGACCATGGCCTTCTTTCTTCCAGCAACGGTATTCATAACTCCTTCCAAGCATCATACTACCATCACACTGGACCTTGGTTGCAGCCGTTGCCGTACCGGCTTCCTGTGCCGCCAGAGCCACGACCATCTTGAAGGTTGATCCGGGCGGGTATTGACCACGCAAGGCCTTGTTGCTCATCGGACGGCGCGGGTTATCCATCAGTTCGCGCCATTCTTCACTCGTGACTCCACGCGCAAACCAGGCCGGGTCAAATGTGGGTCGGCTGACGAATGCCAGGACCTCGCCACTACTGACGTCAAGTGCAACAACAGCACCTGCCTGACCTGCAAGAGCTTCTTCTGCAGCCTGCTGTAGAGTCGCATCGATAGTCAGATGAACACGCTGCCCGGGGAGCGGGTTGCGTGTGGTCACCTGGCGAAGTTCGCGACCTCTGACGTTGACTTCAATGCGCTTCTGCCCTGCGGCACCACGCAATTTTTCTTCAAACATCCTTTCCAGGGCCGTTTTACCAACCATTTCTCCAGATCGATAACCGGAAAATCCAGATTTTTTCAGATCCTGCTCGGTCACTTCTCCTAGATAACCGAACAGGTGAGCGGCCATATCGCCATGAGGATAATCCCGCAACGGCTTCACTTCGACAAGGATGCCGTGCAGATCGACTGAATTCTCCTGGACCCTTTCCATTGCCTGACGGCCGACATCTTCAACCAGTGGCAGTGGCCTGTAACGCGGCAACCCCTGCCCTGCCCGCCATCTCGTCTCCAACTGTTCCTCATCGACATCAAGAAGTTCGCTGAGTCGTTGAAAAACCTGTTTCCGGTCTCCGATCTCCTGGCGCAGGGCCGAAACGTTGAATGCCGGGCGATTGTAAACCAGCAAGGTCCCATGACGATCAAAGATGGCCCCGCGCGGTGCCTGGATAGCAACGTAGCGGATACGGTTGCGTTCGGAGAGATCGCGGTAATGGTCGACACCGAGAATTTGCAGAAACCAGAGGCGCAGTGCAAGGACAAAGAAAATACCGGCAACAATCATCGAAGAGAGAATAAAACGACGGCGTAGACCGGGAGTTTCTTCAGGGGAAGGGTTAAGGCTCATAACGACTATCAAGCTTGCGCAGACCCGGCAAGACTTTACGAGGCATGAAAGACCGCTGCAACCAGACGCTCAAGCGCAACAGGAGAAATGCTGCAATAAAGTTCAACAGCAACTGGACAGGTAAATGCCAGATCATTTGCGACCAGATCCGTTCCGTCTGGCTGAAAAAGTCCAGTGAGAACGCCACCAGGAGCGACTGCATCAGCGTCCCGATGATAACCAGCATGAGTAGCAGCGGAGAGCTTTCCGTATTGACACGGGTTACAATGCCGCGCACCGCCAGGAAAATGCCGAGCAGAATAAAGCCGTTGAGCCCAGGAAAGGTACCGGCGACGCCATCGTAGAACCACCCCAGCAGGTAAACCAGCACACCGCCACGCCATGGCCCTTCATGCAGGCCAAGGTAGATAACCAGGATCAGCACCAGATCCGGTTTGTAATCCCCCTGCAGCAGAAGAGGCATGAATACCGTCTGCACAAGGACAGCAAGACCGGCCATGGCAAAATAGAGTAGAGTACGATTCATTGAGGGCTCCGCAACAGGACCAGGACCTCTTCAAGGTGCGAGAAATCAACCGCTGGGGTCACTTCGATCGCCTGAAAAAGACCGAACTCCTGTCGATCGACACTCTTCACGTTGCCGACCACAAGGCCTTTTGGAAAGACCCCTCCCATACCGCTGGTGACCACCCGATTGCCAACATTAATTTCTTCCTGGCGCAGGACAAAATCAAAAATCAGATGTTCCCCCTGTCCTCGGCAGACACCTCGAGCGCGATTATTCTGCAGCAAGCTCGCTACAGCCGAGGAGGCATCTGTAATCAGCAGAACCCTGGCAAACTTAGGGCTGCTGCGCACAACACGGCCGACCACGCCTTCTGCCACGACGACTGGCAGACCTTCAACGACTCCCTGCTCGCTACCCTTGTCTATCATGACCGTACGAAACCAGCTGGACGCGTCCTCGGCAACCACCCGGGCAGGCAAGGTGTCAATCTCCTGAGCCTCCTTGAAGTCCAGCAGCAGGCGTAAGCGCTTATTTTCCAGACGCACTTCATCGCTCTCTGTCAACGTGGCTTGCAAGGTACGGTTCTCTTCGGCCAGCCTGCGGTTCTCTTCGACAGTCTCCACCAGGTAGAGATAATGCCCCCAAGTATCAGCAGCACTGTCGATGACCCGATCAAAGACGGCCTGCACCGGCCCGGTCACGCGCAACACGACGCTCTCCGGAAAGTTCGTTTCATCCTTTTGACGCAGGCTGACTGAATACCATAACAGCGCCATCAAAAGCAGTACGCCACCCAATACCAGAGGCCTATTTTTATGCCACCATTCCCACATGCATCGTTCCCACAAAAAAAGAGGGCGTAAGGCCCTCTTCAAGATGGTGCAAAATCATTACTGTCGCTAAAGTCTATCCATGACAGTGTGTCCCGGGGGCGGTCAGGAAGTCACTGTCACCTGCTTGAGAAGATCAAGTTCATCCAGAACCTTGCCGGAGCCCAAAACAACGCAGGAGAGAGGGTCCTCAGCGATGACCACCGGCAGACCGGTCTCCTCTCGCAGCAATTGATCGAGGTTGCGCAGCAGGGCGCCACCGCCGGCCAGCACAATCCCCTTGTCGACAATATCGGCCGCCAGCTCGGGGGGCGTGCGCTCCAGCGCGATACGGACAGCCTCCACGATCGCATTGATCGGTTCCGAGAGCGCCTCGCGAATTTCCTGGGCGCCGATCTCAAGGGTTTTCGGAATACCACTGACCAGGTCACGGCCCTTGACTTCCATGATGTCCACATAGCCGTCGGCCGGCGACGATGGCCCGTCCGGGTAGGCACTGCCGATCTTGATCTTGATCGCTTCGGCCGTACGTTCACCAATCAGCAGATTGTATTTGCGCTTGAGGTGCTGGGTCAACGCTTCATCCATCTTGTCTCCACCAACACGAACGCTCTTCGCATAGACGATCCCGGCCAGCGAGATAACCGCCACCTCCGTGGTACCGCCACCGATATCGACGATCATGTTACCTGAAGCTTCGGTGATCGGCAGCCCGGCCCCGATCGCCGCAGCCATCGGCTCTTCTATAAGGTAGACCTCGCGTGCTCCGGCCGACTCGGCGGATTCTTTGACGGCCCGTTTCTCAACCTGGGTGATCCCGGAAGGTACGCAGATGACGATTCGAGGACGCACCAAAGCCTTGCGATTATGGATCTTACGGATAAAATAGCGCAGCATCTCTTCTGTGATGTCGAAGTCAGCGATAACTCCGTCCTTCATCGGACGGATCGCAACAATGCTTCCTGGAGTGCGGCCAAGCATGTTCTTGGCATCGGTGCCGACAGCCAGAACCTTCCTCTGGCCAACCGAGTCCTTCTGCACCGCGACAACCGACGGCTCACTGACGACAACACCTTTACCCTTGAGATAAACCAAGGTATTCGCCGTCCCCAGATCAATCGCCAGGTCGTTGGAAAACATACCCAATACTGCATCGAACAAGTTGAGCATAATAGGTGGCAACTCCTTTCAAAGTAAACACTGCTTGGTAAAAGCCGAGAAAATGTTGTTTACACTAGCAAAAGCACTTCTTCTTTTCAAGAAATAAAAGGAAAAACTGTTGCATTTCCACAAGTGATTGTCTAACATTCGTCCCTGTTCTTAATGGAGTCAAAAACACCCCGAGGAGAAACCTGAACTCATGCTCGATTTTGTGCGCAACAAACAGAAATCCATCATCATCAAGTTGGCCTTTGCCATCATCATCCTCAGCTTCGTCATCGGCTACGCCATGCTCTCAACCCCCGGTGGCCCGGCAGGCGAGGATCCGACCCTCGAAGCTGCTGTGGTCAACGACAAGGCCATCACCTTTAACAACTTTCAGAGCACCTACAGCAATCTCTACCAGCTCTATCAGAACATCTATCAGGACCAGTTTACTCCGGCCCTCGAAAAACAATTGAAACTGGTGGAAAAATCGATCAACAGTCTGATCGACCAGGCGTTGCTGCAGGAAGAGGCAGAACGCCTCGGGCTTGGGATCTCCGGCAAGGAGCTGGTCGCAGCTATTGCAGAAATTCCGGCTTTCCAGGAAAACGGCGTATTCAACAAGGACCGTTATCTCCAGGTACTGGCCTATCAACGCATGAACAGCGATCAGTTCGAAGCTATGCAACAGAACGAACTGATCATCAACAAAGTGCGTGAGCAACTTCAATCAGGTGTCAGCGTAACCGACACCGCCGTTGAGGAAGAGTTTCGCATCAACAACGAGAAGGTCAATCTCAACTTTGTCAGCCTGACGCCAGCAGCCTTTGAGAAAAAAGTCAAAACCTCCGAGGAAGCGCTGGCAGCTTTCTTCTCCGAACAGCAGGAAGTCTTCCGCATCCCTGAGATGGTCGCCTTGCGTTACCTGCAATTCGAACCACAGCGTTATCTTGAAGACGTGACTTTCGAACAGGAAGAGCTGGAGAAATACTATCGCCGTCACCTTGACCAGTTTGAGATTCTGGAGCGGACCAAGGCCTCGCACATCCTGATCAAGGTCGATGAGGGCGCGGATGAAGAGACCCGCGAGAAAAAGCGTGTGTTTGCCGAAGAGCTGCTGGAAGACGTCAAGACAGGAACGGATTTTGCCGAACTGGCAAGAGTCAATTCCGATGACCAGGCCAGCGCTGTCAAAGGTGGCAATCTCGGTTATTTCACCCGTGGTTCCATGGTTAAGCCTTTTGAAGATGCCGCTTTCAGTATGAACCCCGGCGACATCAGCAATGTGGTGGAGACCACCTTCGGCTATCACATCATCAAGGTGGAAGAGTACACAGAACCAGGCTTCCGCTCCATGGAGGACGCAATTGATGAAGTCAAGGAAGGACTGCGAGTCGAAAAGAGCAAACAGCTTGCTTTCGAAAAAGCGATGGACGCCTACAACATCAATCGCAAAACCGGAGACCTTGAAGCCGCGGCTGCAAGCAACCAGATCGGTTTGAAAGAAACAGGTCCCTTTGCCCGCGACGGCTATATAGATGGCATCGGGCGCAACGAGGAGATCATTAATGCTGCGCACCTGCTGGAACAGAACAGGTTGGCAAAACCGGTCGTTACCGATGACGGCGTCATTCTGTTCGGTTTAAAGCAACGGATTGCCAGCCATATCCCCGAACTCGCTGAAGTCAAGGAGATGGTCACTACAGCGTACCAAGCTGCGGAGTCCGCCAAGCTGGCCCAGGCTGCTGCCGAACAACTGGTTGCCGATCTGCAGGATAATGGCGACCTGGTTAAACTGGCAAAGAAAGCCAAATACACGGTTGAGGAAACCGGAGACTTCACCCGTAGTTACAGCCCATTCATACCACGCCTCGGCACGTCTGAAGAACTTTCTGCCGCGGCCTTCGAACTGAGTGAAGAGCAGCCCGTCGTCGACCGGTTCTTTGAGATCCAGAGTCGCTTTGTGGTGGCCGGGCTAAAGACCCACACCGCTGCCGACCTGAACGAGCTTGACGAAACCAAGCGGGAAGAACTTCAGAAATCGATTCTCAGCCGCAAGCAGGATGAAGCGGTCGAGAAGCGGCTGGATGAACTACGTAGTGCGGCAACGATTGTTATCGCCCCTCGCGTTCAAGACATGCTGAACAAGGAGAAATAAACCGTGAGTGATATTGTCCTGGAAAGCAACCTGCCTGGATTGAAGATGGTTAATCGTGGCAAGGTTCGTGATATTTACGATCTTGGCGAGCACCTCATGATCGTGACCTCAGACCGTCTGTCTGCCTTCGATGTCATCATGAATGAAGGCATTCCCAAGAAGGGGCAGGTCCTCAATCAGATTTCGATTTTCTGGTTCAGCCAGATGGCCGACATCATCCAGAATCACATTATCGCGACCGAAGTCAGTGATTTCCCCGCGAGCACCCACGCCTATCGCGACCAACTCGAGGGCCGCAGCATGCTGGTCAAAAAAGCACGGCCGCTGCCGGTCGAATGCATCGTGCGCGGTTACGTGTCCGGTTCGGGCTGGAAAGAGTATCAACAACAGGGGAGCATCTGCGGCATCGTCCTGCCGGAGAACCTCCTCGAAAGCGCTCAACTTCCCGAGCCGATCTTCACCCCGTCCACCAAGGCGGAGCTTGGAGAACACGACGAGAACATCTCCTTCGAAGAAGCCGTCAAGCTTTGTGGCCCGGAAGTTGCGCAGCAGGTCAGTGACAAATCCATCGAGATTTACAGCCGCGCCCGTGACTATGCGCGGGAAAAGGGTATTATTATAGCTGACACCAAGTTTGAATTCGGCCTCATGGATGACGGCAGCCTGATCTGGATAGATGAAGCACTCTCCCCCGATTCATCGCGCTTCTGGCCAAAAGAGCTCTATCAACCGGGCGGTCCTCAACCAAGCTTCGACAAGCAATTTGTCCGGGACTACCTGGAGACTCTCGACTGGGACAAGCAGGCACCGCCGCCACCACTACCAGCCGAAATAGTCAGGAGAACATCGGAGAAATACCAGGAAGCACTCTTTCAACTGACCGGCATCACCCTCTAAAACAGCCGGACAGAAAGGACCTTAGTGCCCCAGATTCGAAACATGATCAAACTCGTCGCGCTCCTCGGGTGCATCCTCGCGCTATTCTTAGGAGGTTGCACCAGCATCTCGACAACGCTTGATCCCCGTCCTGCCGAAGAGGTGATCAATCAAGCGGAAAACCTGATCAGAAGCAAAGCTTACGCCGCAGCTGCAGAAGAGTACGCCATCGTCATTCTCAAAGAACCGACTGTTGGCCGTTACTACCTTCGACGCGCCGAAGTTCTTGAACGCATTGACGAGGACAGGGAAGCCCACAGCACTTACAAGCAGGGACTGAGGAAAGTCCCTGAAGATGACCCGGACTACCTGCAGATCATGCACCGGCTGGCACTGATTGACGCCAACCACCTTTTCCGGCTTAATGAAGCCGAAGATCTGCTGCAGCGCATGCCAGCAGGCAGTATCGAGAGGCTTGATACCGCAGCTTTCCTTTACTATCAGGCCAACCAACCCAACCAGGCGATACTCTTGCTGAACAAAGCCCTGGAACATGTCAGGACTGCCGACCAGAAAGCGCTCCTGCTCTATCACGCCGCTCTGGTTTATGTGATGATCAGAGACCAGAAGAACACCTTTGGTTCACTCTACTATTCAATCAACAACGCTGAGCATCTGGGTCTGATTCGTGACATAGAGCAGCTTTGGGAAGAAATCAACGATATCCCGGATGCCGAATTTTCCAAACCTTGACACCGGTCAATGTCGGATGCTGCCAATTGCATTAAGCTCCTCTCCAAAACAACACAACAGGAACGGAGAAACTTATGTCGACACAGCCAGCCAAAATCCACGTAGACCCAGCTAAAGCTTATGCCATGGCGGAGATGACCCCTTACCAGGATGGTGCAGTTGTCAGCCGTACATTGTTGCAGCACGAGACAGGAACACTGACGATCTTCAGCTTTGATGCCGGCCAGGCACTCTCGGAACACACAGTGCCTTTTCATGCTTTCGTCCAGGTGCTTGACGGTGAAGCGCAAATCATCATCGGCGGCAACGCTGTAACCGTTTCCGCCGGTGAAATCGTCTTGATGCCCGGCGGCATTTCCCATGAGGTGAAAGCCCTCAAACGATTCAAAATGCTACTGACTCTCTTCCGCAGCACGTCGGGGGACAACAGCGAGTTCAAAGGGAGCTGACAGCCCGGCAACCAGACCTCAACAATTATAGATAAGCAGACAACGCAAAGGCCTCAGCAAGTGACTTTGCGTTGCTGTTTATAGACCGCCAGAGCAACAGACTCTTGCTTTGGCTGATTTCACACCACTGCAGGAGGACAGCTGCCATGCTTGACCGCTTCTTTCAACTCTCAGCACGCGGCACCACAATCCGTACCGAGATCACGGCCGGCGTCACTACCTTCCTTACGGCGTCCTACATCATCTTCGTCCACCCCGTGATGCTGGCCGCCACCGGCATGGACCAGGGAGCTCTGACAACTGTCACCTGTCTGGTTGCTGCACTGGCCACACTGATGATCGCACTTTGGGCCAACGCTCCGCTGATGATGGCCCCCGGCATGGGGCTGAACGCCTTCTTTGCTTTTTCTCTGGTTCTTGGACAAGGTATTCCCTGGCAAACCGCCCTCGGCGTGGTCTTCCTCTCCGGCGTATTCTTCCTGGTGCTGACCCTGCTCGGCATCCGCGAGCGCATGGTGCATGCGATACCGCAGTCACTGCGACTGGCAACGTCGGTC
This sequence comes from uncultured Geobacteraceae bacterium, assembly GCA_964638305.1. Lineage (GTDB taxonomy): Bacteria > Desulfobacterota > Desulfuromonadia > Desulfuromonadales > BM103 > M0040. The sequence continues at coordinate 10,466 of CAZXBD010000312.1, forward strand.
GGCATCGGGCTTTTCATCGCCTTCATAGGCATGAAGAACCTTGGACTGGTAGTCAAAAACGACGCCACCCTTGTCAGCCTCGGCAGCTTTAGCGCGCCGGTCCTGCTCGGCTTGTTCGGCCTGTTTCTGGCAATTCTCCTTGAAGTCAAAAAAATCCGGGGAGCCATTCTGATAGCGATCCTGGCAACAACCGCCGCAGGTATGGTTTTGGGACAATCACCATTACCCTCGGGCCTTATTGATATGCCACCGTCACCGGGCCCGGTTGCCTTCCAGCTCGATATCCTGGGAGCCCTTAAAGTTTCGCTCTGGGCGAGCATTTTTTCCTTCATGTTTGTCGATCTGTTTGACAGTCTCGGCACCATGCTCGCGGTATGTCGTGAAGCGGGCATGACCGATGACAAGGGTGAAATCCCGGCCCTGCCCAGGATGCTGACAGCAGATGCCGTTGCGACCGTAGCCGGCTCCCTGCTCGGCACAAGCACCACCACGACATACATCGAATCAGCCAGCGGTGTCTCCGATGGCGGACGGACCGGGCTGACCGGAGTCGTCACCGCCGCGCTCTTCCTGCTAGCCATGTTTTTTACTCCTTTGATCGCTGCAGTTCCAGCCTACGCAACGGCTCCGGCCCTGATCATTGTCGGCATATTCATGATGCGCGGCATAGATCAAATCGACTTTTTGGATTTCGAGGAAGGTGCACCTGCCTTTTTGACCTTCGTCATTATGCCACTGACCTTCTCAATCGCCACCGGACTCGCTTTCGGCCTGATCTCTTTTGTCTTGATCAAAGCTTTAACTGGCAAGCTCAAGGAATGTGACACTTTTCTGACCGGTGCGGCCATCTTTGCCGCGATCAGCCTGGCGCTTTAACAGGAGGTCTAGACTCAAAAAACCAGTTGACACTCCGGGGGCGCTCTGCTATAAATCTGCTCCTGTTTGGGGCTATAGCTCAGCTGGGAGAGCGCTTGAATGGCATTCAAGAGGTCAGCGGTTCGATCCCGCTTAGCTCCACCAAAAGAATCAAGGACTTACGGCCTTTTGCTGTAAGTCCTTTTCTTTTAGTCTGCAAAAACACCAGGATAGTCAGTTTATAGATTTTCTGCCCCGCCGTTCATCCACCCGCCTTTTTCCCATATAACTGACAATAGAAACAAAGAGCACTTTCCAGACCACACTTGCAATGGAAGATGCCAAAAAAACAAACCAAACCAAGGACTTACCAACAGAACAAAGCCGTGCAAACATTGCACAGTCATTCAAGAAAGCTATGAATTCCTCTCCAGAACTATGGCTTCACTCTCTACTACGAAGGTCTAAAATCATTAATCGGCTACTGCGCATTCTTTGTGTTACATTGCAGTTGGCACAGCTTTGACCAATATTCTCTATCGCCGTTAGCCTTCTTTCATGTTTCAATCTTAACAAATTCTCGCGATTGGCATATTATTTGCGTTATTACAATCCGACGGTACAAAATAGTACCAAAAAACAACTAGATACTGCTGCTCAACTGTTTTGTGCCAATTATTGGCACATTCAGCTGTCAACTATTGGCACATAAAAGGCTTTTTGTTTTAAAACTGCGGTAAAGAGCCCTGGGGGGGGATAAAAAGACGAGAAGAGTTAACCCCTGCTACCGACTGGAGTAGACAAAGACTTTTAAACAAATTAAAAACACAAACGCTCTTTCACGAACAGGCAAAACTAAAGAAATTTAGTGACGCAAAGCCAAGGGTCCTCCGAAGAGGGATTGCCGGCTACCGAAGAAAGATTTTCTTATAAGGTAGTGCACCCATCTCGGCAAACAGAGTGGGTGCTTTTTATTTTCAGAACAAAGCTTTTTGGGAACATTAGATTTACCATGGCGAGGACACTTACATAAAGGTTCGAGTGTTACTCAAAACGTTGCGTTTTGATGGGAGTGAACGGTAGGACATGGTCCTGCCATCCGTGAGAACATGAAAAACATACTTAAAACCTGGCTATTTCAACAATGTCAGATGATGCCTGGATCGGTGCACGCTGTGCTGTTGACCGGACCTCCTGATGAAGGTCCATACGATCAGGAATTTTGTTGGCCGGACGAGCAGCATGATCACGCTTCATTGTTACGGGTTACCAAGGCGGCCCTGGGCAGCAAACAGGCGGTAGTTAAAACTCGCAACAATACCGCCGAAGAAACCGGAGAACCACTGGATGCACTGGCTTGCCCACTGTTTCTGGATGGAAAGCTGATCGGCGTTGTTGGCATTGAGATGACTAATCGTTCGCAGTCGATGCAGCAAGCAATGGTGCAGCAGATTCAGGCTGGGGCAAAATGGCTTGAAACCATCATTCTGTTGCAGGGGCGAACGGCCAAAGAACAGTTGATGAACCTAGTTGATCTGGTAGCGGTCGGGCTTGAGAACGAAAAATTCAAGGTCGCCGCAACTGAAGTGGCCAACGAATTGAGCGAACGTTTTGCTTGTCAGCGGGTCAGTCTTGGCTTTAAACGCTACAACCGAATTCGGGTTGAGGCCATCTCGCACAGCACTAAGATCGACCAACAATCAAGCCTGAGCCAAATGCTTCGGAATGCCATGAACGAAGCCATGGACCAGGAAACAACCCTTGTTTATCCACTACAAACGCAAGATGATGTTCTGGTCACTCGCTGCCATGCTGAGCTGGCCAAGGGAACGCAGGACGCAGCCATCTGCACCGTTCCTTTGGTTAAAAATGCCAAGGTTGTTGGTGCGCTATCTCTGGAGCGCGCTAAAGATAAACCATTCAATAGCGAAACGATCAATCAGTGTGAACAGATTGGGCTGTTGATTGGACCGGTCCTGGAGATCAGACGCCAAGAAGAGCGTCCGATTCCCGCCAAAATCTTCCAAACCATACAAACGTGGCTTGGCAAGCTCTTCGGCCCACGCCACCTGCCCCTGAAAAGCATTACTGCTTTTAGCCTCATAGCATTAGTCTGGCTCAGCCTGGCGAGTGGAATGATGCGCATCTCCAGCACGTCAGCACTTGAGGCGGAGGTCTGCCGGGTGGTCGTGGCTCCGCAAGATGGACACATTGCCGAGGCTCCAGCTCGAGCTGGAGCCTTGGTCCGTGCAGGCGACCTGCTGGCGGCCATGGATGACCGTGACCTTCAGCTTGAACTGCGCAAGTGGCAGAGTCAACGGGCTCAATTGCTAAAGGAGTACCGCAAGGCCCTGGCCGGTTTTGATCGAGCTGAAGTCGCCATCCTGAAAGCCAGGCGGACTCAAGCCGAAGCTCAGATAAAGCTGGTTGAACAAAAGCTTGAACGGACGGTTCTGGTTGCGCCTTTTCCCGGCCTGATAATCAAGGGGGACCTCAGCCAGTCCATGGGCTCACCTGTAGAGCGCGGTGAGATCTTATTCGAAGTCGCCCAAACCGACGCATACAGGGTTGTTCTCAAGATCGACGACCGCGACATTGGGCTGATTTCACATGGGCAGCGCGGCAAAATGAAATTATCCGGGCTTCCGGACCAGTTGATCGACATCGAAGTCAAACAGATTACGCCCATTTCAACCAGTGAGGACGGACGTAATTATTTTCGTGTAGAAGCAGTCATGGACAGCTATTCGGACCTGATGCGCCCAGGCATGGAAGGGGTTGCCAAAATAGAAGTCGGCAAAGAAAAGCTGCTCTGGATATGGTCACGGCGCCTGGTCGGTTGGATGCAGCTGTTTGTCTGGAATCGCCTGCCTTAAGAGGGATGATGAGCGAGCCTTTGTTCAGCACATACTGGTATCGAGTCGCGAAGCTTAAACCTGTTTTGCGCGTATCCACCCAGATTTCCCGGCATATTTACCGGGACCAGGCCTGGTATGTATTGCGCAACTGTTTAAGCGGCAGCAATCACCGCTTTAATGCAGATGCCTATGCGCTGATCGGACAGATGGATGGACAGAAGACGATTCAGGGGATATGGGAAAACGCTGGCAAGCTGTCGGCTGAATCCTCCCCTACGCAGGATGAAGTGATTCGGGTTCTCACCTGCCTGCACGATGCCGACCTTATTCAAAGTGACATCTTGCCCAGTACGGTGGAACTCTTCCGTCAGGGTCAGGGCAGGCAAGAAAAAAGTTGGAAGCAGCGTGTTTCAAACCCCTTCTCTCTTCGCTTCCCGCTCTTCGATCCGAACCAGCTTCTGGAAAAATGGTGCTTTCTGACAACCCGTCTATTCACCCCTGTCGCCTTTATCCTTTGGTTACTGATTCTGATAGCCGCCCTGGTCGCAGCGTCGATGAACTGGTCGGAACTTACCAGCAGTCTGGATGGTCAGTTATTTTCGCCGAGCAATCTTCTCATGCTCTGGCTGGTTTATCCTTTGGTGAAAATTCTGCACGAATTCGGCCATGCCTTTGCGATTAAAAAATGGGGCGGCGACACCCATGAAATGGGCATCATGCTTCTGGTATTCACCCCTATTCCTTATGTCGATGCTACGGCCTCCGCTTCATTCCCTGAAAAGAAGCACAGGATAGCAGTTGCGGCCATGGGCATGATGGTCGAACTGCTGCTCGCCTCCTTAGCGCTGTTTGTCTGGCTGAATGTGGAAACAGGTCTGGTCAGCGCACTGGCTTACAATGTCATGTTGATCTGTGGGGTTTCGACCCTGCTGTTCAACGGCAACCCGCTACTACGTTATGACGGGTATTATATCCTCGCCGATCTGATTGAAATACCCAACCTGGCACAGCGCTCCACCCGCTATCTCGGCTACGTGTTACAGCGCTACCTGTTGGGCATCGAAACGGTCGAATCACCTGTTACTGCGAAAGGCGAAGAAGGCTGGTTTCTGATCTACGGACCGATCTCTTTCTGTTACAGGATCGCGATCCTGGTCGGACTGGTTTGGCTGGTCAGTGGCTGGTTTTTCAGCATCGGCATATTGATTGCGTTCTGGGGGGCCATCAGCCTGATCATCCTTCCGGCAGTTCGAACCTTGTCAAACTTTCTCAACAATCCGGCTGCGCGCAACCGGCAATCCAGGCTGATTGCGATCGGGAGCGGGTTGCTGGTCAGTCTCGTACTGCTGTTGTTTGTCATCCCCGTCCCCTTCTGGACCAGCACTCAAGGTGTGGTCTGGCTGCCTGAAGAGGCGGTAATCCGCGCCGGAGCCGACGGTGAAGTTGTCGAAGTGTTGACTACACCCGGACAACCTGTAGCCAAGAATGAACCTCTACTCAATAGCGTCGATCCCTTTCTGGAGGCTGAGATAGCAGTTGGCCGGGCACAGATGCAAGAGCTTCAGGCCACCTACAATGCACTGCCGACGCACGAACGGGTTGAACGAAAAATGTTGTTGGACCAGATTGAACTGCTTGAGGAAGATCTGCTCCAAACCGAAAAAAGGCACGAGAAATTGCTGGTACGCAGCCCTGCCCAAGGGAAATTCGTACTCATTGATACACGGAATTTGCCTGGCCACTTTGTCAAACAGGGGGAACTGCTCGGTTATATTCTTGCCGAGCACCGACCGATCATTCGCGCGGTGATTAACCAGGCAGACATAGACCTGGTACGCAGCAATGTTACAAGCGTGGAGGTTCGTCTGGCCGAATCTGTCGATAACCATTTGAATGCAGAAATAAAAAGAGTCGTTCCGGCGGCAGAGCTGAACTTGCCGTCAGCCGCGCTGGGGACAACAGGTGGGGGGAATATCCTGGTCGATCCCAGCGATACGCATGGGCTAAGGGCTATGGAAAGTCACTTTCAGCTGGATCTCAGTCTGCCGGCTGAAATTAAAAACCCACATATTGGTGGGCGGGTTTTTGTTCGTTTTGAGCATGGCGGCATGCCGCTGGGAATACAATGGTACCGCAGCTTTCGCCAACTCCTGTTTCGGAAATTCTATGTTTAATTCGTCAATGGCAGTCACAGCCGGGGCCATGCGTCCCGGACCGGTTTCCGGTCACTACCCTGAACGTGGAGACCACAAGAGCGATTGGATAGATCGTTCCTTTACCCGTCTCCAGGGTATGTTGGCAGGCTTTACGATTGATCGCCAGGCCGGTTTACACAAGGTTGCCGCAGAAATCAACAGCCAGGGAGAGGGCTTGACCGGGCTCGACAGTCAACAGCTTGACAGCTTGCGGGTAGATCTGCGCCGCCAGTTTCGCAGTGAAGGTCTGAGCAAGCCTCTCTGCATCCAGGCCTTTGCACTCATTCGCGAGGTAGCGCAACGGACAATTCAACTCCGCCATTATGACTCCCAACTCATGGCCGGCTGGACTATGCTTCACGGACAGTTGGCTGAGATGGAGACCGGCGAGGGGAAAACTCTGGCAGCAACCCTGACAGCGGCCACTGCGGCATTGGCCGGAATTCCGGTACATGTCATCACGGTTAACGAATATCTGGTGGAACGTGATGCAAAGATGATGCGGCCACTCTATCAGGCACTCGGGTTAACGGTCGGCTATGTCACTCAGCGAATGGCTCCAGAGCACTGTCAGGCCGCATACGCCTGTGACATCACTTACTGCACCAACAAACAGGTCGCCTTTGATTATCTTCGTGACCGTTTGTTGCTCGGCAATGACCGAAGTCAATTACGACTGCAGTTGGAGTCAGCCCATCGCAAACATGATCGTCTGGGACAATTCCTGTTGCGTGGACTCTGCTTCGCGATCGTTGACGAAGCGGACAGTGTACTGATCGACGAAGCCCGCACACCGCTCATTTTGACGCGCAATATCGATAGCAAGGCTGAGCACGAAGTTTACCGGCTGGCGCTTTACCTGGCACAAAAGATGATAAACGGTCGCGACTTTTTCCTCGACCTCGAACAGCACGGAGTACAGCTCAGCCAGGTTGGACAACAGATTCTTGCAAAACTCAAGCTGCCGGAAGACGGCTTCTGGCAAAACACCCGCCGGCGTGAAGAGCTGATCTGCCAGGCTCTGCATGCCCTGCATTTGCTGCACAAGGATCGCGATTATCTGGTTCAGGAAGACAAGGTAGTGCTGATCGATGTCAATACCGGACGCACCATGCCTGATCGTTCCTGGGAACGCGGCCTGCACCAGATGGTTGAGGCAAAAGAGGGTTGTCCCCTCACTGAGGCTCGTGAACAACTCGGCCGCTTGACCTATCAGCGTTTTTTCCGTCGTTACCTGCGGCTTGGCGGGATGACCGGCACAGCACGTGAGGTCAGCTCCGAGCTCTGGTCGGACTATGGCTTAAAGGTCCAGCGCATCCCCTTACATAAGCCCAGCCAGCGCCGGGAGCTGCCTGCCGGGATCTATTCATTGTCTGCAGAAAAATGGACGGCGGTCATCACCTCGGTAAAAGATTTGCGGGAACAGGGGCGACCGGTACTGATCGGCACTGGCTCGGTCGGCGATTCAGAACTCTTAAGCGATAAATTGACGAGAGCGAACATCCCCCATCGGGTCATCAATGCCCGTCAGGATGAAGAAGAAGCCGAGATTGTTGCTGCTGCCGGAAAGCCAAAGCACGTGACCGTGGCGACCAACATGGCCGGACGTGGCACCGATATCCCCCTGGCCAATGGCGTCGCCGAACTTGGCGGCCTGCACGTTATCGTCACCTGTCGTAACGAGGCCCGTCGTATCGATCGACAGCTGACCGGCCGGTGCGCCCGCCAGGGCGACCCGGGCAGCCATCAAACGATTCTGTCTCTGGAGGACGAGCTGACCGGTCGGACCACCGCACTGGATAGAATTCTGAGCCGGACTACAACAGCCGGTCGCCTGCAATACAAACTGAATCTGTACCGTATCAGACGCACACAAAAGGCAATCGAACGACGGCACCGCGAGGCGCGCCGTGCATTACTTCAACATGACAGTCAAACAGGTAGAATGCTCGCTTTTAGCGGTCATATGGAATAGGGGGAAATATCGATGTTGGTTTTACGTAAGATAGCTGCTTATGGGCAGATCATGATGGTTCTTTTAGCCTTGTCGGCCATTGCAGCCTGGGCCGAAACGGTCGAATACGACGGCATGATCGAACCTTGCATGGTCGTAGAGATAGGCGCCCCGGCTGACGGGATCGTCGCCAAGGTGAACGTTGACCGGAGCAGCCAGGTCAAGCGTGGTCAGACTCTGGTTGAGTTGGAATCCTCAGTGGAACGGGCGGCGCTGGAAAAAGCAAAGGCTATGTCGACGTTTGACGGTGAAATCGGCCAACTGGAGACCCAGTTGACATTTGCCAAGCGGGTTCATGAACGGGTCAAACAGCTGTCGGCAATTTCGACCCATGACAAGGATCAGGCAGCGACCGAAATATTATTAACCGAATCTCGGTTGAAAAAGGCGCATGAGAACCACTCCATGGCCAAACTTGAGTTGGCCAAAGCCCGTGCTCTGCTGGCAAAGCGTTCGATTAAAAGCCCGATTACAGGTGTGGTGGTAGAGCGTTATGTGTCACCGGGTGAATATGTCAACAGCCAGCCGCTTTTACAGGTCGCCCAAATCGATCCGTTGCGCGTTGAAGTGATTGTTCCGGCCCATATGTTCGGCAAGATCGAACCCGGCATGACTGCGACCATCATACCGGAGCTGCAGGAATACGGTTCGCTCTCGGCAACCGTGACCATCGCTGACAAAGTGATCGATTCCGCCAGCAACACGTTCGGGGTTCGTTTGCAACTGCCAAACGACGACCTGAGAGTGCCGAGCGGCCTGAAGTGCCTGGTGCAGTTTGAGATGGAAGATAAGGTTGCCAGGTTGAACTAAATCATCCTCTCCAACAGTTCAAAGAGAGGGAGGCTGGACGACAAGGACGCTGCGATGGCCAGAAAACTAGCAAAGAAGCAACCCAAAACGTTCCATTACGAAGAACTGGAGCAACGTGTTCTGTTTTCTGCAGACATCGCTCCGGGTCTGGATACAAGTGCGGTTGATGAACAAGTCCTGGCCGAGGATCTCACAGCTGATGAGCCGACGGAAAATAGAGTTGAGACTGACGAGGTTGACCAAAACAAAGAGGAATCGCGTTGGGAACTGGTTTTTGTCAATGAAAACATAGTCGATTATGAGCAGTTGATCGCCGACCTGCAGCAGGAAGATGAGAACCGGGTTGTCGAAGTCGTGACTCTCGATTCTGATCGCGATGGCTTCGAACAGGTCAGTGACGTGCTTTCAGAACGATCGGAACTGGCCACGGTTCATTTTATCACCCACGGTTCTGACGGACGAATCAACATTGGTGACGGTTGGCTGAACAGTACCACCCTGCAACAGAACAGCGATGTCGTCGCCGGTTGGGGCAAGTCCCTGACCGAAACCGGAGACATCCTCTTCTACGGCTGCAACATCGCCGCCGACAGCGACGGACAAAGCCTGCTGAACAACATTAGCAGGCTGACCGGAACCGACGTTAACGCCTCCGATGACATCACCGGCAGCGCCACCAGCGGCGGCGACTGGGATCTGGAGTACAATGTTGGAGTCATTGAGAGCTCGGTCGCCGTCAGCCAGGAGATGCAGAACAGCTGGCGGGGGAGTCTGGCCAATGTGGCACCGGTGGTTGGTTCCAACAATTTGACTGCCATTGATGAGGACGCAACAACCAACGATGGCACTCTGGTCTCTGACCTGATTTCTGGACAGGTAACAGATGCTGATGCAGATGCACTCTCGGGCATCGCCGTAATCGCAGTGGACAACACCAACGGCACTTGGCAGTACACGACTGATGGCAGCAACTGGCTGAATTTTGGAATTCCCGCTGCGTCAAGTGCTCGTTTACTGGCAGCCGATGCCAACACATCTGTCCGGTTCGTGCCCAATGCCAACATGAACGGCACCGTCACCAACGGCATCACCTTTCATGCCTGGGATCAGACCAGCGGTACCGCTGGAAGTACAGCTGACCTGTCTGTGATCGGGATAGTACGTGATGAGTTCGGCACGGTCGCCTATAACAATAATGATGGCTCAGCAAACTGGACCTCTGATTGGATTGAAACGGGCGACGATGGTTCACCTGTCTATGAAAACTCTACCGACCATATCTATATTGATGTAGACAAACTTCATATCGACAACCGTGACGGTGGAGTCTTTAATAATGTCACCCGTTCATTTGACCTCGACGGTGCGACAACTGCTACACTGAGCATGGATTACGACGGTATCAGAGAAGGTACCGTCGGGGGTGACCGGTTCACTATTGAGGTTTCTAATGACGGTGGCTCCAGTTGGACACTACTGGAAGAGATCACAGTCCCTGGCGCGACAACTGCTAATCTACCTTTCAGCGGCAATCTCTCTTATTCACTGGACAGTGCCATTACATTAACCAGCGACATGGCTGTACGTCTGAGTATCTCAGCAGGTTTTGGCGGCACCAATCAGCATGTCAATTTTGACAATATTCAGATCGCAGGAAACAATGGTGCTATCGGTGGTAATAGTGCATTCAGTGCGCTAACTGCGAGCAGCAGTATCACGGTTAACCCCGTCGACGATGCTCCGCTTATTAATGATCTGACCACCACCGTTGCAGAAGACGCAACGAACACCACCGCTGTTACCAACATCAACGACGCCAATACCGGCAATGATACTGACCTAGATGGTACTGCTCTCACTTACAGCATCACAACAGGCAATGCTGATGGCATCTTCACTATAGACAGTGCAACCGGGGCAATCTCAGTCGTTAACAATACCAACCTCGACTATGAGGCTACCCAGCAATACGCACTTACCGTTGAAGCGACAGACGGTACCAGCACGGATACCGCAGCTGTGACTATCGATGTCATCAACGTGAACGATGCGCCGGTAGCTCTCGGTGAAAGCTACACCGCCGTTGAAGGAATTCCTTATACCTCAAGCCTGGGGGTGGATGACCTGTTGCTCAACGACACGGACATCGATGGCGACACCCTTTCGGTCAACACAACCCCCGTAAGCGGACCGGCCAATGGCGAGCTGATATTGAATGCCGACGGCACCTTTACCTATACCCCCAACGACAACTTCAACGGCACGGATTCTTTTACCTATGAAGTTCTCGACGGTAACGGCGGCATCGCACATGCAACAGCGACGCTAACCGTGCAGCAGCGTGAAATCCGCATCCTGTTAACCACACAGTCCGACGTCAACAGCAGCAAGGTGCCCGGAATAGCCAGCTGGGATGCGGGAGATGTTCTGGGGATTGGCGACCCGAACCTGTCCTTCGAGCCGGTCGGGTCGGACGGCAGCATATTGCCATTCTTTGATCTTGAAGGATTCTCAGCCAGCAAGAACATGACCATCAATGGTCTGCATTATGTGAGCAACGATCTCACCGTCGGCAGCGACAACAGTATCGACCTGAAGCGGGGAGACATTATCTTTGTCTCAGAATCCGACGATGACATGACCAGCTTGAACAACCTGGCCATTACCGGCGGCGACGTCATCGTCTTCCGGCCGGATGTGGCGGACAATTACGCAGCGGGCACATTCATACACCTGCTCGACCAGCCCGGCCCGAACATGACCACGGGCATCACCCTGATCGAAAATGATGTTCTGATTGGTGATATCACGCTGCAGGAAGGCAGCTTTCTCTTCACACAGGAAAGTG
>CAZXBD010000313.1:0-2282 GCA_964638305.1 uncultured Geobacteraceae bacterium
ATTGCTGATCATTTTTTGGGATGGATGAGGAGCAAGCCGATCGATATCGGCGCGACTTGTCGTCGAGGAATCCGCGATTACAAGTTGAAGGGGCAGTTGGAGGTACCTTACAACGATTGGGACGCCGGTAACGGTGCGGCGATGCGTATGGCGCCGGTCGCGCTCTTCACCCTGGGTGAGCCCCTGCTCCTTGAAGAATATGCCGTCAAACAAGCGCATTTGACCCACAATCACACCTTGTCCGATGCTGCCTGCGTGGTTATTGGACAAATGGTACAGCAAGCGATCTTTGGCACAAGTCGCCATAAGCTGCATGAGATGACCCGGGATCTGGTTGCAGAGTATCCGAGCTTTCGCTACAACAACTATCGTGGCAATGCCAGCCCCTATGTGGTCGATACGTTGCAGACAGTTTTTCATTACCTCTTCAGTACCGCGAGCTTCGAAGAGTGTTTGATCGGTGTGGTTAATCAAGGGGGGGACGCCGACACCACTGGTGCTATTGCCGGCATGATTGCAGGAGCTTTTTACGGGTTGGATGCCATCCCTGTACGCTGGTTGAGGAAACTGAACAAAGAGGTGAGGGCAGAAGTGGAGAATCAGGCAAATAGATTGGTAGAATTATCTCCGTGGGGAATTCAGAATGCGGGATGACACATTTTAAAAGGACTAGGAGCTTTTTTATGAAGCGTGCTTTGGTTGTAGATGATGAACCGTTGTTACGGCGACAGGTCGCCGAAATCGTCGCCGGTTATGGATTTGATGAAATCCTTGAGGCGGAAAATGGTGTTCAGGCAGTTGAGATAGCAACTCACCAGGAAATTCTGCTGGTTGTGATGGATGTGGGAATGCCTGTTATGGACGGTGTGACTGCTGCTGATAAGATTTTCAAGACCAAGCCTTTGCCAATTGTTCTGGTTACCGCAAACACAGAGGCCGAGACCATTGAAAAGGCACGTTTGGCCGGGGTTATGAACTATGTCGTTAAGCCGGTTCGTGCTGAACAGCTCTTTGCTGCCGTGGACCTGGCGATACACCAGTTTGTCGAACTTTCCAGTCTCCGAGAGGAAGTCTCCAAGTTGCAGGAAACGCTTGAGACGAGAAAAGTGATTGATCGCGCCAAGGGCGTCTTGATGAAAAAAGGAATGGATGAACCTCAAGCATTCAGGCGTTTGCAAAAGCTGGCCATGGATAAGCGCAAATCACTGCGGGATGTTGCCGAAGCAATTCTACTGACAGAAGACTGATCCCTGATTCAGGGCGTAATTGGTTACAACGAAGTGACCGTGATTCGGAGCAATGAAGCTCGTTCGGAATGATTCCGTGCGGGCTTTTTCATGCAAAATCAAAGCAAGGAATAGGATGCCATGAAAGAAAAAGTAGCAATATCAATGGTTGCGGAAATATTGAATACCACCCCTTTGAATGTTCTCATGCACGTCAAGCGCGGTATGTTGGATGGAATCGAGGAAGAGGGAGTGTGGATGGTCGACAAGGCCAGTCTTGATGCATTGATGGAAAAGACCGGTGGCAGTAAGGCCGATGATGTTTGTGCCAGTGGGTGTGCCAAGAAGCACGCCTGCGGCGGCGGGTGCGGGTGATTGCCATGGGAATCCAGATCAAATCATCCGATCTTTATTACAAGTATCGACGCAACAAGGAGTTACGCGACGAGCCTAAGTTCAAAGGCAAGCCGGACTCCAGCCATTACGATCGCGATGATCTTTATGATGTGATCCCGATGCTTGGGGCGGTCATGGATGAGCTCAATTGTCGCGATGCCAATGTGTTGCACCGGCTCGAAGAGTTGGCGGGCGATGAGATGCCGAAGTTTATTACTCGTCGAGACGAGGTGTTTGACTTCCTGGTGAATGTTCTAAGTGACATGTTGGGCATAACACCGGTACGCGGGACGAGTAACGCGAAACGAGAAAAAGTGGACATATCATGAAAGAAATTGTTGGTGACCTCTGGCATGAACATGCCGAAGGTACTGTCGTGGCGATCACCACAAACGGCTCGGTGAACAAGGTTGGCAGGGCTGTTATGTTACGTGGCTGTGCTCGCCAGGCACGGGACCGTTTCCCTGAACTCTTGAAAACGCTCGGTTCCTTGATTCGTCAGCACGGCAACCATGTCTTCGACCTTGGCCACCAGATCGTCAGCTTTCCGGTGGAGGCTGATCCATACCAGGTTCCGGAAATGCGTTTGATCGAACAGTCCTGTCGCGAGTTGATCGAACTTACCGATTACAAAGGCTGGCAGAAGGTTGTCGTGCCGCG
>CAZXBD010000314.1:0-1704 GCA_964638305.1 uncultured Geobacteraceae bacterium
CGTGCCTATCCGGTTAAGACAGACACCCACTACATATAGAGCAAACGACGCGCCATGCCGACACCGCCCAATCGGCCGCTCATGACCCGAAGCCGGCATTTATCCGCAAAGAATCTGCCGCAACGCGCTATGATAAACGCACGATCCCTGAGCTTCCGGCCGGCACAATCTACTTAAACGACCTGACATAACAGCAATTCTTGGAAGAGCCTGAAACTAGGGCCTTGTTATGGAGGCGTACAGGGCTGGGTTCGTGGGCTCATACAGACTGCGTAAAACCTGTTCGGCAACCAGCGATTCTACAGGAGAGACTGCATGAAGTGCCGGAACTGAAGGAAACACAGTGACCGACCCGAAAACTGCGATACCGACCTGGAATGGCGGCTGCCCAATCCTTTTAGGAGAATTGCGATGACCGACCTCAACGAGCAGAGTTTTAGTTTGACCTATCTGGATCGCTTTAACATCGAGAACGAGGAGGAAGGGCTGAGCGAACCATCGGGGTTGGCGCTGTCGCATGGAAAAAATGCACTATGGACTGTCAGCGACGATACAAGAAAAATCTTCAAAATGAGCCTTGATGGAGAATTGAAGAAGGACGACTCCTTTGACATCCCGGACAACGGACTGGAGGGCATTGCTCTCGATCCCACCGGAAAATTCTTATTCACAGTCAAGGAAATCGACAACGAAATCATCAAAATAAAGATCGACACCGAGGAGGTCACTCACAGACACCGCCTTTCCAAAATGGCGGGTTATGATGCAATCGCACATTATTTTTCCGGTGCCGGGGCGAACAAGGGACTTGAGGGCATAACCTGGAACACAGGGACGGGAACGATCTTCGTGATGAAGGAAGGGGACCCAGGCTTGCTCATGGAGGTGTCGCCGGACCTGAAGACCATAACGACTCACCAAGTGCTGAACCAGGAAAACGGTTTTCGTGATAGCGAGGTTGCCGCTGATGAAGTCGATTTCTCGGACCTTTGCTACGACCAGAGCCGAGATCGATTTTGGATCATCAGTGACAAGGCTCAGAGATTGTTCTTGTATGACTGGAAACGCAACACCGTCGTGCAGAGCTCCAAGCTTGGCTACGGTAAAGACGGCGAGTACCGGGAAATCGAAAAGCCGGAAGGCGTTGCCATTGATCCAGACGCAAATCGCCTCTACGTGGTCAGCGACGAAGAGGCACGGCTCTACGTCTTCGACATCCGTGAGTGAAACATCACCCGGTTCACTTCATGCGGCCGTCGTTTGAGGGGTCAGAGTCATTTGTTTTTCAACCGAATCTGACCCCACTGCTTCGCCTTGGTGCACGATCATGCTTCACTCGTTACGCCAAACTGGTATCATCTCCTCCTCGTGATTAGCCTGCGGTTTCGAACTACCGCTATTGGCTAAGAGCGCCATTGGCGGGGAAGTCCCGTCGACGGGGAAACCACCACAGTAAGCGGAAGCTCGATGGCCGATGGTCCGCTTTCACCCGGGTTGGTCAGCACGACCCCAGACAGCGGACCCGCCATGGAGCGCGCTGGCTAGGCCAGACGCACCCAAGCTGCCTTTCCAGCCTTTGGATTAGTCTGGCAGACGATCGTAAAGCCCTGCCAAAGTTTGGCGTATGCCAAGATCTGCAAATTTCTCTCGCAACGCCTCGATTTCTGCGTCCCGTGCTTTGGAGGCGCCGTTGCGCCCGAGGTC
>CAZXBD010000315.1:0-4795 GCA_964638305.1 uncultured Geobacteraceae bacterium
AAATAGCGTTTACAAGAGCTCTTGGTTTTGCTCTAACCATAGATCTTGATAGACTTTCACCGCGGCTAAACAAAGGTTGTTGCTTTAAAGTTAAACAACGCAGCAAGCTGCGGGGAATATGACCCGTTTTTTATTATTTAACAGTCAGGGGCTTTAAACAACATTTGGGAGGCCTCAATATGAACCGCACCTATCATCTTCTGCTCTTTATCACGTGCACGACCCTCGCAATGTTGCTCACCGCTGCTGCGTCAGCTCCCGGTGATATTAAAAGTGAAGAGTACACCCTGCGCATCGTCAAAATCGTCTCCGGCCTTGAACATCCTTGGGGCCACGCTTTCCTGCCGGACAACCGTATCCTCATCACAGAAAGGCCGGGTCGTCTTCGGATTGTCGAGGATGACCACCTCAACCCGGAACCTGTTGCCGGGCTGCCTGACATAGTGGCGCGTGGACAAGGCGGCCTGCTCGATGTCGCCCTACACCCGAAGTTCACGACCAACCGGCTGGTCTATCTCTCCTACTCCGGGGGTGATTCGAACGGCATCGGTACAGAAGTGGCGAGGGGCAAGCTGGTCGGCAATCGCCTGGAGGATGTCGAAGTCATCTTCCGCATGGCCCCAAAATCGAAAACAGGGCATCACTTCGGCTCACGCCTGGTTTTCGACCGGCAGGGTTATCTCTACATCACCCTCGGTGACCGGGGAGATAAAAGCCGTGCACAGCGCACAGACGATCACGCAGGTTCGGTGATCCGTCTGCACGACGATGGGCGTGTGCCGGCTGACAATCCCTTCGTCGGCCGACAAGGCTGGCAGCCTGAAAAATACACACTTGGTCACCGCAACATGCAGGGCGCTGCCCTGCACCCTGAAAGTGGTGAGATCTGGACCCATGAACATGGTCCCCAGGGCGGCGATGAAATCAACATCATCCGTCCCGGCATCAACTATGGCTGGCCGGTGATTACCTACGGGGTGAATTACGTGATCGGCACTCAGATAGGCGAAGGCACCCATAAGGCGGGCATGGCGCAACCGCTCTATTACTGGGCTCCATCGATCGCACCATCAGGAATGACTTTTTATACAGGCGACAAGTTTCCACGCTGGCGGGGAGATCTCATGGTCGGCGCCCTCAAGGATCAGATGCTGGTACGATTGACTCTCAACGGCGAAAAGGTCGTCAGCGAAGAGCGCCTGCTGAAAAATCGGCTCGGCCGTATCCGCGACGTCAGCCAGGGCCCGGACGGTTATCTTTATCTGCTGACCGATGAAAGTGACGGCATGCTGGTGAGGATCGAGCCTGCCGATTAACCTGCTAGGGCACCATCAGCACCATACACGGAGCGGAGTGCAACACCTTGTTGCTGACACTTCCCAAGGCCCACCCCTGTATATTAGACAGACCCCGTGTTCCCATCACGATCAGATCGCATTTCTCAACGCGCGCCGTTTCGGTAATCATTTCGGCAGGGTCGCCTTCGAGGATCAACACATCCAGGTCAAGACCTTGCTTCTCCAGCTGCGTTTTGTGTGGAGCGACCGCATGTTCTGAGAGTTCTGTGTATTTATTCAGGGCTTGTTGATAGTACGGCTGGCCAAGGTCCAATACTTTGGGGTGGACATGAACCAGAAAGACCTTCGCCTCAAAAGTCCGGGCCATCTCAATGGCCTTCTCGGCAACCGGCACGGAATGACTTGATTCATCCACCGCCAAAAGGATCCGCTTGATTCCTTTCATACTCACCCCCGCATCTGTGTCAGTCAGTTCAACCTCTCTCATGCTCTCTGAACTCGTAACCTACGCTGGTGGTTTGTCAACTTTATCGGCGAGAGAGACGATCTCTTCCCCCTCTACTCCCAGTGATCGCCGCGACGCCGGCGCAGTTCTATATCAAGCGATTCGACGCGTCCCCGGTCACTGATAAACGAGCTGAGCAGCAGGCTGATCAGGCTGATGATCAGCGAACCGAACAGGGCGGAGCCGAAACCATCCACCACGAGTCCGCCGATAACGCCCGACGTCATCATCAACAAAAACGCGTTAATGACAAAGGTGAACAGGCCCAGCGACAGGACATTAATCGGCAGAGTCAAGATGAACAGGATCGGTCGGAAAAACGCGTTCAGAATCCCCAGCACCAGGGCGGCAATGAGCGCGGAGCCGAAACCGCTGACATGAATACCGGGGAACAGGTAGGCGGCCGTCATAATGGCAAAGGTCAGAATAAGCCATCTGAGCAAAAGACCTTTCATCCGAATGTCTCCTCTTGCGGTCGTTAAATAAGTGCAGAGTCATTATATCGCATAGGTGGGTTGATACAATCTGCGCTGATTGCTGAGACACTACATTGCCCCCTAAAAATAATTCCGGTGACACAATAGTAATGTGTCACCGGAATTAAACATTGGGGACACACAATTTGTGTGTCCCCATGTTGAGAACTACTTGACGTCACAGAGCCAGCCCCATTCACGCTGTTTTTCCACCAAGCCTTGCGCTTTCTCTTCGCAAAAGCCGACTTCATTCTCAGCGGTCCAGAGCGTTTCCGTGATGCCTTCTTTTTGATAACGGACTTCACAGGGGAATTTCTTCTCCTGATCTTGATACACAACAGTGATGACTCTCTCTTGTTGCCCATGAGTGCAAAGATACGTTTCGTCAGCAATGGCATAGCTGGCGATCATGCTTAAAGAGATCGAGAGACAAAGAATGGTCAATCTTTTCATTTGGGAAACTCCTTATTTGTTGTTTTGTCATTGAGGGACCACGCACCGTACGCATCCCACTTTAAAACTAATTCCGGTGACACATTACTATTGTGTCACCGGAATCACTATTGTGTCACCGGAATCAGACAGACTATTCGAACAGGCATGAGGCCCGCTGCATAAAGCTTCAGGTCAACCGATAATACCAGCCAGCAAAAGTGTGGCCGGTTCATCTGCACGCGGCATGTTCAGCAGAACAAGGCCGACATAGCAAGCAGCTGCGACGGAGAGCAGGGAGAACTTTGCGAGCAGCGGCAGTCGTCTAAACTGGAAACGGCGCTGTTTCTCGAAGGTCACCCAGGGGAACAAGTAAGGCAAAGACCTGATAATCCCGAGGGAGATCAAACAGAGCCACCCCATACTCGAATAGAGCAGGAAAAGATCAATGCCGCTATAGAGACCATAGCTCATCACCATCGCCGGAACGGTCAGCAAAAGAGCGCCCTGAATAAAACTGTTGTGCAGGGTTTTATGACGGTTACCGTAAACATTCACGCCCGCGCTGATCCCATCGGCGATCCTGGGCAACAGCTTCTCGACCTGGGGACTCTGAGTGGTCATGGTGATGCAGGGGCGGCCGTTTTGCGGGAAGTTGATTTCGATGGTGAGGAGCTGGGGCGCACCAAGTTTGTAGAAGACGCTCACCTGCCTGGTGCGGGATTCAAAATACGTGCAAGCCATCTGCTTTGCAGATACCAGGGTACTGGTCTCTTTGCCGTTATCGACGATGATCTGGTAATTCTCGATTTTTTTATAGTCCTCGAGG
The DNA here is from genome assembly GCA_964638305.1 of uncultured Geobacteraceae bacterium. GTDB lineage: Bacteria > Desulfobacterota > Desulfuromonadia > Desulfuromonadales > BM103 > M0040. The sequence goes on from CAZXBD010000315.1 coordinate 3,541, forward strand.
CCGAGTCCTTGCACGACTTTATTAAGCCCCTTCTGCATGAGTTTAGGAATGCCGAACAGCAGACGTTTCTCGATATCTGTAAGCAGCCCCCTGTTCAAGGTGCAGGACGGCAAGACCTTCTCGTAGCTGTAAGTTTCCATGATTATCCTCCGGCAGTGAGTTATAAGGTTACCAGAGTAAATCAATAATCGTGCCTTTTGACCTGCCGCGGCTAAGCGGCTGAGATACAAATCTTTTTTTTTGAGGACCGCCGGAGAATAGCTCAAAAAGTGACAATATGCGACCGTTCATGCGGTGAAGAGGCCATACTTCTCGAACAAGCCAGATACTTCCAGAGGGGATGTAAAACATGAAGTAGCAGGATACTAAAAAGGGACACTTGCTTTTTAAGTGCCCCTCTCTGCAAATGTCCCCATATCCAACGGGGAACCTTAGTTCACGTAACCGCTGCCGATGGCAGTAAAAGGCAGATCCAGTTCCAGTTCCGGAACCTGTTTGCCAATCCAGGCGATGAAGGTGTTGCTGTTGGGGCCGGGAAAGACGCTGTAGGTGGTTTTCCATGGATAGGCGTTTGCGGCCCTGTTAACGTCTTCAATCAATTTGTCGACCCCACTCCCCATATGCTCTTTGAGAATCTCTGGCTTCTCACCGAACCAGTACCGATCCGGAACACCTTTGGCAATCCTCAATACCGGCTGCCCCCGATTGCCGCGCCATCCAACCACATCATACACCGTGTAAGAGGCTTCACCGGTCCGCTTGGCAGCGATCCAGGTATGGATGGCAAACCAGCCACGCCAACCCCAGGCCCTGGCACCGTAGACATGCAGGACCGCTTCGTTTGTGACCGCAGGATTAGGGGCTATGCCCGCAGATGCACGGCTCGCGGTGCGCCAGCCCTGATTGGAAGAACAGTTTATCAAGAGAACCCCCACAAGGACGAAAACAGGCAGAAGCATGATGCTTTTCTTAAATACGCGTTTCAATCGATCACCCATCTAAAGTGAACATACCTTCGAATCATTATAGCGCAACGGGTAGTCTGAGAAAAAGGGCCGCGGCTAAATTAGCTTGTGAGGATTATGCGGACACACAAATTGAGTGTCCCCGGCTACCACTTTAATAATAAAAAACGGGTCATATTCCCCGCAGCTTGCTGCGTTGTTTAACTTTAAAGCAACAACCTTTGTTTAGCCGCGGTGAAAGTCTATCAAGATCTATGGTTAGAGCAAAACCAAGAGCTCTTGTAAACGCT
>CAZXBD010000316.1:0-6842 GCA_964638305.1 uncultured Geobacteraceae bacterium
TTAACTTTGGTGATTTCTCCGCTCATCGCTCTGATGAAAGATCAGTTGGATTTTCTCATAAGCAAGGGCGTTCCAGCAGCGCGGTTGGATTCCACCTTGACGCGTGAAGAAAACCAGAAACTCTTTGACGAGCTTTATGCCGGAAAGTTGAAATTGTTATATATTTCACCGGAGCGTTTGGGAAACGAGAGATTCCTCAAGGCAATCGCCAGACAAAAGATTTCCCTGCTGGCGATTGATGAGGCGCATTGCATCAGCGAATGGGGGCATAACTTTCGCCCCGATTATCTAAAAATTGCCCAACTGGCAAAGCAGCTCAAGGTCGAACGAACCTTAACGCTCACCGCAACAGCAACTCCGGAGGTTGCGACAGATGTCCGAAAAGCTTTTGGCATTGCCACAACAGATTGTGTTCATACCGGCTTTTATCGTCCAAATCTGCAATTAAGCGTTTTGCCGGTTGTCGATGACGATCGTAGCAAGATTCTACTGTCGCGCATTAAAAAGCGTGCGCCCGGTTCGACGATCGTCTATGTCACCCTGCAGCGCACCGCAGAGAAAGTCGCAGCATATCTTGTAAAACATGGGCTACAAGCGACGGCCTATCATGCTGGTTTGAAAAATGAAGATCGTGCGGCGATCCAGGATGCTTTCATGATGTCACGGGATACCATTATCGTGGCCACGATTGCATTTGGTATGGGCGTGGATAAAGCGGATATCCGTTATGTTTACCATTACAACCTACCCAAAGGTCTTGAGAGTTACTCGCAGGAAATCGGACGGGCTGGCAGGGATGGTGAATCCTCTGTCTGCGAAATGCTGGTTTCAGCAGATGACGCCATCACTTTGGAGAACTTCAGCTACGGTGATACTCCCGAAGCAGAAACCATTGCTGCTTTTACCCGTTACGTGTTTGCCGCTGAAGAAACCTTCGATGTTTCTGAAATTCAACTTTCAAACCAGTTTGATGTGCGGCCATTGGTGGTCAAAACGCTTTTAACCTATCTGGAGCTGGACGGGTATCTGGCCTCAACCGGTCCCTTTTACGCGGAATACAAGTTTCAATGCCTGAAACCTTCTGCCGAGATCCTGGGCCGATTCAGCGGTGAACGTGCCGAGTTTCTGCAAGCCATTTTTGCACACGCTCGCAAAGGAACGATTTGGTCTACCCTCGACACAGTGGAAGCCAGTCAGGCCATGGGCCAACCTCGTGACCGCATTGTCATTGCTTTGAGCTACCTGGAAGAGCAGGGTGACCTGCTGGTGACTGTGGCGGGTGTGCGACAGGGCTACCGTCGCTTAAAGAAGCCCGACAACGTTGAGTCACTGATCGTCTCGCTTAACGAGAGGTTCCAGAAAAGAGAAGCAAACGACATCAGCAGAATCCGACAGGTGCTCAGCTTTGCGCAACACGGCGGCTGCCTGACGCAATATCTGCTGGCCTACTTTGGCGAACAACTCGCGTCCTGTGGTCACTGCTGCGGCTGTCTTGGAAAAAAACCAGGGACCCTGAAACCTTGCAATCCTGCTTGCTTCGATGCTCAGGATGGAAAACGCATTCAGGCACTGATTGCTGAAGACCATGATGCACTCGGCAGCCCGCGTCAACTTGCACGGTTTCTCTGTGGCATCACTTCTCCCGCGACGACTCGCGCCAAACTTAGAAAGCATGGTATGTTTGCATTCTACGCCAGCTTCCCATTCAAGCAGGTGTTGCACTTTGTGGAGGCTCAAGTGACAGGGTGAATTGAAACTTGGGAATCGTTGCCATTGGGGTCGGACCAAGCTAATCACTCGTAATCAAAAGCGGAATCGGGGGACCTTTTAATTTGAGGGTGCAAAGGTCAGGCTTGGCAAGCAGACTTCTTGTCCTGGTCTTATCTCTGGGAATACTCAACCTTATCCAACAGGAGTTCATTAATGATCAATAGAGTGAAATCTTTCGCCACCATTACCCTGTTAACCTGCACCCTGTTACTCGGCTGCAATCAAACCAGCGACTCCGCCACCGGACCGCAAACCTTCAACACCACCTACGGCGCCATCGAATTCACTTTTCCCGCTGGTTGGTTCCCAAATCCGGATCAACACCCTTACGATCTGCAATGCTTCTCCAATAACGAGCAGATGAACACCGGGGTGTTCGTGTTCAAGCAGGTCGATCTCGCCGCAACCACCACTCCTCACGATATTCTCCAACGCCAGGTTGCCGACATGCAATCGAAGCGTGAAAACTTCAAGGTGCTCGAAGCCGAGCAGCGCTATCAGCGGGATGACAGGAACTTAACCAGCGTGGTCTATGCCGGGGAGAAGAAGCTGTCGCGCTATATCTACCGCTTCACCCTGATCGAATTTGCCAACGACCCGAGCCAGTTTGCGGTGGTGCTGCAGGTGGCGGTCCCCGGGCGCTGGGAGAAAGGCAAACCGATTCTGAACGGCATCACCTTATCGGCGCGCTCGCTGAACCAACCGTAGCGGCGCTGGAGCCGGGGACACTCAATTTTGAGTGTCTCCGTTTCCGGGGAACACCTCGCCAACTAAAGCCCCTCGCTTAAGCGTTGTTCTGTTATTTGAAGCTCTTCCTCGCAGCGCCGCGGATCCCAGCCCAACTCTTCGGCCATGATCTCCAATACCCTGGGAACTGCCGCCTTGGATGCTGCAATATCAAGCCGTGCCAGAGGCATCCGCCGGGCCAGAACATCAATCACCCGCTCGGCCATTTCACAACGCACTGCGTAGAGAACCTCCGCCTCGAGAATCGGATGACCCTTGACCAGGCGTATGCCCTTGTGCGGCGCGGCCAAGCGGGCAACCTGCTCCGCCTGATCACCGTAAGTACGCTGCAGGTAAGCAGCGACGTCGGCAGCAAAGCCATACTTTTCAATCAGGGTCTGCTCGCCCTGTGCATGGTAGTTGGCCCCACCGAGGATCGGCAGATGTCTGGTTTGGCAGCCCGGGGTCGGTGCTGCAAGGCGGAAGGTCTTTAACGCCTGGTCTACAGTGTCCATTGCCATTTCCCGGTAGGTTGTCCATTTGCCACCGGCAATTGTCAGCAGGCCGTCTTGACTCACCTCGATTACGTGGTCACGGGCCAAGCTGGCGGTGTCTACCGCTTCCGGATCACGCACCAGCGGCCTTAAGCCGGACCAGGCGGCCTTGATATCTGATCTTTTCACCTGCAGATTGAAATAGCGGGTGATGTGACGCAGCAGATAGTCGATTTCTTCTTCGAGGGGTTTGGGATGCTCGCTAATCTCTGCCGGTTCGTCCGTGGTGCCGATCAGGGCATGATTTTCCCAAGGGAGCACAAACAGGACGCGGCCATCATCGGTTTCAGGAATCATCAGGCCGGTGTCGGGTGGTGCAAAACGCTTGTCGAGCACGATGTGAATGCCCGAGCTGGCGGAGATGATTTCGCTCGCGTCAGGGTTATCCATCTTCCTGATCCGGTCGCTAAAAACGCCGGTGGCATTGATCACACCCTTGGCGTGTATTGTCCAGCTTGCCCCGGTCAGCGAATCGGTTAACTCGGCACCGCAGATCCTGCTTTCTTCTTTGATCAAGCCGGTGACGGCAACGTGGTTGCTAATTGTTGCACCATGGCGCTCTGCTGTTAAAGCCAGGGACAGGGCCATGCGAGCATCATGGAATTGACCGTCGTAGTAGAGGACCCCGGCTTTCAGACCTGCCTCTTTCAGCATCGGGAAACGGCGCAGGGCTTGTTTGCGGCTTAACAGCTGGCTGCGACCAATATGGCGCTTGCCGGATAGGAGATCGTAGAGTTTGAGGCCGATATAAACATAGGGGACATCGATCCATCGGTAGAGCGGGGTGACCAGCGGCAGTCGATTGGAGAGATGAGGCGCATTTTTCAACAGCCGGAAGCGTTCTTTGAGTCCATCTTTAACCAGGTGATATTGCACCCGATCCAGTTTCTTGACCGCCGCCTCGAGGTAGCGGACGCCGCCGTGAACCAGCTTGGTGCTGCGGCTGCTGGTGCCCTCGGAGAAGTCATTCTTTTCAACCAGAGCCACTTTAAGGCCGCGGGTTGCCGCATCGAGAGCGACCCCGCAGCCGGTCGCGCCACCACCGATGATGAGCAGGTCAAACGTCTGCCCGGTTTTTAATTGCTCCAGCTGTTGCTCTCTGGCCACGTGTACCCCCCTTGAGGTTGCTCTTCTGCGAGTATCAGATTTATTTCTATCATGATTCGAGAATTCGGTGACAGTATACTCAATGCGTGTCCCTGGTTATGTAAACTCCCTGAGAATCGAGAATCGGGGGACATAATACCTATTCTAATGTTATATGTAGCCTGGTTAACAGGATCAGTCCTCAACTTAGAACATATGCCAATAGCTAAATTAGCTCTTTATCCACCAAAAACAACTGAAAGGATCCCCCCAATGAAAAGATTAACCGCCCTCTGCATCGTCGCCTCTTTAAACCTGCTCGCCACCACTGCCATAGCAGACGAAACCTACACCTGTACCTACGGTCCACAAGAGCGCGTTATAAGCGTAGTCTATCAAGATCAGGAAGCGAAAGCCCCCTGTGAGGTCAAGTACCAGAAAGATGGTGTTACAGAGACACTCTGGAGCGCACAAGGCGAAGTCGGCTACTGTGAAGAGAAGGCCAAGGCTTTTGTCGAGAAACAGCGTGGCTGGGGCTGGAGCTGCAACGAAACGACGGCGGGATCGTAACCCGCCAACACTCACCATATAGGAAGAAAGCAATGACAACACCCGAAACCAACCTATTTACCCCACACACTTTACAGGGGATACAATTACGCAACCGATTTGTCCGCTCCGCGACCCTGGAAGCGATGTGTGATCTTGATGGGCACCCCACAGCGTCTTTGATCGATTGCTACCGACAATTGGCTGCCGGTGGTTGTGGTTTGCTGGTTAGCGGTTTTACCTATGTTGCACAAAGTGGCAAGCTGTTCCCGTCCGGCCTCGGGGCAGCTTCCGATGAACATCTCGCCGGACTCGAAAAGTTAGCCGCCGCAGTACATCAGGAAGGTGGCGCTTTTTGTCTGCAGCTGGCTCATGCAGGCGGGCAGGGGAGCAAAAGGGTCTGTGGCCAGCAGCCCTTGGCCCCTTCAGCGATCAAGCTTGAACAGTATTCCAGAGAACCACAAGAGATGACTCCGGCCGATATTGAAGGAGTTGTTGCCGCCTTTGCTGCTGCGGCGGGTCGTGCCAAACAGGCCGGTTGCGATGCCATCCAATTACACGCTGCTCACGGTTACCTGATTAACCAATTCCTCTCCCCTTTGACCAACCAACGCCAGGATAGTTACGGTGGCGACCTTGCCGGTCGTAGCCGCTTCCTGCTTGAAATAGTCAGCGCAATCCAGCAGGCTGCAGGTAACGACTTCCCGCTGTTGGTCAAATTGAATGGTAGCGATAACCTGGATGGCGGACTGGATATCGATGAGTCTATAGAGGTGGCAAAGTTGCTGGATGCCGTTGGTATTGCTGGTATTGAAATCAGTTCCGGTACTCCGGCCTCCGGCGCCAGAAACCCGATCCGATTGGCTCATGAATCGGGTGATGAAATGGCTTATAACGTCGTGCTTTCACGCACTATTAAACAGCATGTTTCGTGCCCGGTGATTGTTGTCGGCGGCATCCGGAGCCTGCATGTTGCAACCGGGTTGCTGCGAACCAGTCAAGCCGATTATATCTCACTCTCTCGCCCGCTGATTCGTGAGCCGGATCTGCCGAACAAATTGCAGAGTGGAGATAGCGAAAAATCGACCTGCATCTCCTGCAATGGATGTCTCCGTGCCATATTGAAGGGTGAATTATGCTGTGTTGTCCCTTATGACTGAGGGAGATTGGGGGATCGGGGGAACACAATACCTAATCCTAGAGACGGGGACACTCAAGATTGAGTGTCCCTGATTATGTAAACTCCCTGGAATCGGGGGACATAATACCAGTTCTAATGTTCTGATAGTTATTGTTTGCGTGTAAAACTAAAATAGGTATTATGTCCCCCGACGTCTAATTCCGGACGCTATTGCTGGCGGATCGCCGGGACGTTTTGCGGCGGCGATGTGCAGGGGGCATTTGCCGAAAAGGCTTTGACCTGCAGCAAATGCGAGTTCTTTTTACGTGTTGTGCCTGAAGAGGGGCCGAACGTCAAACTCTGACTTCCTCGCGTATATTTCATTAACAACAGACAGGAGTGACAATGAAAAGAAACCTCTTGAGATGGCTGTGGGTTCTGCTGCTGGGCGTAGCCTTGAGCGCCTGCGGCGGCAAGAAGATCATGGTCGAATTTCCGCCGCAGATCGACCTGTCCACCATGGGAACGATCGGGGTCATCGCTTTTGATGTACAGAGTGATTCACAGCTGCCCGGCGATATTACCCTGAAGGTCATTCAACATATGCAGGCGGCCCAGCCGGGCGTGCCGGTTCTCGAGCTCGGCAACCAGGCCAATGTGCTGCGGGAGATCGGTTTCAGCAGCCTCGATACCGAGGCGGTCAAGGCGATCGGCAAAAAGTACGGGGTCGACACGCTGCTGACCGGCACTCTGGAGGTGACGCAGTCCGTTCCCGATGTCACGTTCGGCCAGTCCCTGACCTCGATGAGCGCGGCATCCTATGTGCGCGGCAATCTCAACGCCCGCCTGCGCCAGACCCGTACCGGCGCCACCCTCTGGTCAAACGGTGCCAACGGCAAGTGGAAGCTGGCCGGGGTCGATGTGGCCTCCGGTAGATATTGCCGCGCACATAGGATGCCGCGCTCATCGAGGACAGGGACTGGCCGAACGTGACATCGGGAACGGACTGCGTCACCTCCAGAGTGCCGGTCAGCAGC
>CAZXBD010000317.1:0-6031 GCA_964638305.1 uncultured Geobacteraceae bacterium
TACTTTCAGGCCATGATACTTTTCGCCTTTGGTCACGCGAACCAGGGGCCAGGGCGCGTTCCAGGTCTCGTAGCCCTTGACACGATTTTCCACCTTGGAAAAAAAAGGCCACAGCACTGTGGTAGACGATTTTTCCGGCGACTCCTTGCTGACATAAAAAGGCCAGGCGGCCCTCACCTCTCTTGGATTATCACTGTCGAGCTTCAGTGATTCAGAAAAGAAAATCGGCCACAGGAAAAACTTTTTTCGGTAAACACCTTCTTTACGGCTTGCGCCATAAATCGGCCAGAACTTGTAACCGGATTCATTCTCACCGGATATCTTGGCAAAGAAGGGCCAGAGCACATTAACAACCTGTGTGCCTTTTCGTTCAGTCCGGCTATAAAGAGGAAAGAGGGTAAAAGAGATGCGATCACGACTGAACCAGTTATAGAGAGTGCCGCCAAAAGGGAAAAACGCAAAGTAACTGCCCTGCTCTTCTTCACCGTAGAAAAGGAAAGGGAAGAGATAATAGCGCTTGGAATTGAAAGCATCATCCTCTGGTTTGTCGGCTTCACTCTCGCCGAAATCATATGACAGCAAGCCCAGTACACGAACACTGGAGGTTCCATCTCCCCGATTCTTGTGCCTGAGAACAGGATAAAGGACATCCGTGCTGGAGACACCCTCGTCATCGACAGCACGATAGAAAAGCGGCCGCAAGGCATACTCCGTTTCGGTCCCCTTGGTTTCGTATTTCACAAAGGGGCCAAACATGTGGAGGCTACTATAGTCGGCAGTTTCCGAGGCGCGATAATCAAAGAACGGCCAGAACGTCGATACGGTGGCATCGGATGCCAGCGCGGACGTTGCACACCAGAACAAGGTGAGCATAAACAGGAATGAGATGACTCGTTTCATCAATAAAACCAGGTAGAGGGTGCAAGCCGAAATTAATGGCAGATCATAGCACGAGGCGGTTATTTGAACAACTGGAAGGGGTAGTTTTTAACAGTAAAAAGAGATGAAGTTACTAGTTGTCAGTTTCATCTTCAGACCGATATTTTCGTCTTCTGGAAAGCGCAACCAAATGCATGATGCCGTGGATTACACCCAGGATCAGAATGATGAAAAGGATATCGCCGACACCTACATTCTGCATGACATCTCCTTACGAAAAGATCTTAGCACACTACCACGGTGAAAGCTTATATCAACTCGATCACTTCACGGGCCTGTTCGTGATCAGGAACCATCTCAAGGGCCTGACTTAAGGCGTCAAAGGCTCCTGAGCGATCATCCGTCTTGATACGACACATCCCCAGCAAGCAGAGGAAATCGGCAGACTTGAGTTCAGCAACGAAATAAGCATCCTCCTCCAGACGCTCGAGTAGTTCCGTAGCCAAAGAATAATCCTTGGCTGCATAGAGTTGCATCGCTTCACCAATGCACTCAAGATCATCCACCAGAGGGTGATCAGGCAGCCCCAACTCGATACATGACGCAAGGCGGGCTTCAACACGCTCGACGACCTGCTGGTCATCCAAAGATTCCTTCAACCGACGCAATTTATTTATCGCCGAGGGATAATCGCCGAAAAGGAGATCAACCTCTGCAAGCAGGTTCAGGGCCGCCTGGTCACAGGCATTAAGCTTAAGGATTTCCTGCCCGAAACGCATGGCATCAAGGAGGTGACGGCGGACTTGCGGCAGCTCGGTAAAGGTCATCGCAAGGTTATAAAACCCCTGGGAGAGCTGCCAGAGAAGGCCGGCATTATCGGGTTCAAGCAGACGTAAAATTTTCAGATAGGTGAGTTTACGAAAGACATAAGCAGGGTCCACATCTTTTTTATCCAGCATGACGACATGAGCGGCGAGGTCAGCCAGATAATGTGCATATCCATCACGCAAAAGAAGCACGTAATCCGTATTATGCAAACAGTCGGGAAATTGCCTCAGGTAGTCATAGATTCCCTCGCCGACAGAATTGTCATCAGGTTCATCATCGGTCACGTCCTTAAGCTTGATCGGTAAAGGAATCTGTGGCAAGGCAACCGGCTGTTGGTCCGGGCCGACATGAATCGTGTGACCGGCAGAGGGTTGCCAGAAAACGAAATGCTGAGGATCGAGGTTATTTCTATTGATGTCGGTCAAAGGCTCTGTCATTTCCAGTTACCCACTCTTAAGTAATCTGCATAAGTACCCAGCAAGTTTTACTAGAGAGGCCGACACACGTCAACCATGATGGTCAATGGCCAGATTCAACACTTAAAAAAGACTTTGGCATAATGCGCAGGAACGGACATAGCGACTCGACAAGCCTGATCGTGGGCTCCCCTCACTGCAACTCTGTTGAGGACGCAAGAATACCGATTAGTTTTTGTTTGTGGCTGTATGTAAGTGCAAAAACAGGAAGGACAAGCTAGTTGACATGGTGGAAATGGTACTTGCGCTTCTTGCCATCCTCAAGCTTTGTACCGAGCCTGAAGTGATATTCGCCTTCCATATCAAGGATGATATCGGCACCGAAATGCCCGTCCATACCGATCAGTTCGATTGGATCACCGACTTTGGCGTCCGGGTTGGTTATTTTCAGGGCTACAGTGCCCTGTTCAATCTGCTTACCGGTTTCCTCGTCGACAAACGCAATCATAAAATGATGGGTTGTCTGCATGCTCATTTTCGCCATGGTCTCTGAAACATCCTTGATATGGGCCATGCCTTTAACACCTTTGCTGACCATACTGCCGACAATCATCATCGACCCTTCAGAGGACATCCCGTCAGCTTGACTATGCGAACCGGAAGAATTGCCGTGACCGGCATGGTTCATCTCACCGTGGTGACTCTCTTCTGCCACCGACGTTTGATGATCATGTGAACCTTGCTCCTGGTGACTCGTGGCGAACGAAACAGAAGGCAGGCTCAAAAAAACCGCACAGAGGATTCCTGTTAACCTGAGTTTTTTCATCTCGACAACCTTTCAAGAAAGGGTGAACTAGCTTGAGACCCTTCTGGTTCAGACAAAAAGCAACGGGGGCTGCAAGCAACCCCCGGTTGAATTACATATTGTGAAACATGATCGAGAACTGGCGTTTATTGCCATCCTCAAGCTTGGTGCCGATCTCAAAGGTGTACATCCCATCACCGAGCGTGAGGTCGCTGCCGAAACCGGTACCCATCTGCATCAGCATGACGGGTTTGCCATCCTGTCCCTTGAGCTTGAGGGCGGCCTTGCCGGAGTTTATGGCAGCGCCGCTCTTTTCATCGACAAAGAAAACCATCACATGGTGGGTTGCATCCATACCCATCTTTTTCATGCTTGCCACGGTCTCATCGTCGTAAGTTTTGACCTTCACAGAAGCGACAACCCCTTTCTGTGTATCCTTACCGATTTCCACGAAATCATCTTTCGCACCGGCCATGTCGTGACCTTTGTGCATACCTTCATCGGCATGCTCCATGTCACCATGGTGTTTCTTGTCCTCAGCCATCGCTTTGCCGTGGTCGGCATGATCTTCGTGACTCATCGAAAGAGCGTTCATCGGCATGCCCATTGCGAAAATCAGGGCCAGGATTGTAGTCATTAATAGTTTCATCGTCTGTATCTCCTTGTTTGGTTGGTGATCAGCGTGCAGCTGATTCTTGTTGTTCGGTTCAGTACCTATTCATGAAGTTCTTCTTCAGACGTCGGTACAAGCGTTTTTTCAAGTTTAAGACCCCGCCACATGAAATAGATGACAGGAAAAACCATCAATTCCATCAACCCCGAGGTGATTACCCCACCAACCATTGGTGCAGCAATACGTTTCATGACATCGGCTCCTGCACCGTGCGACCACATGATCGGTACCAGTCCAGCGATGATGACGCAGATGGTCATAACTTTCGGTCGAATTCGTTTGACGGCACCATGGTGAATCGCCTGGGTCAGATCGCCGAAAGTCTGCATCCGGCCGTTTCTCACCCACATTTCGTAGGCCAGATCGAGGTAGAGCAGCATAATTACGCCGGTTTCGGCGGAAATTCCGGCCAGGGCGATGACTCCAACCCAGACCGCCACGGAGGTGTTGTAGCCGAGTAAATAGAGGAACCAGAAGCAGCCGACCAATGAGAGCGGCAGGGCCAGAAGGATGATCCCGGTTTTAATCAGGCTCTTGGTGTTCATGTAAATAATGACAAGTATGATCAACAATGTCAGAGGAATAACGACTTTCAGCTTGGCGGCGGCCGCCTGCATGTATTCGTACTGGCCACTCCAGACGATGTTGTAGCCAACGGGTAGTGTGATTTTTTCAGCAATGACTTTCTGGGCGTTGGCAACATATGTGCCGACATCGATATCCTTGAGATCAACATAAATCCAGGCAGTGCGGCGAGCGTTCTCGCTCTTGATCCCCGGGGGTCCTTTCTTGATACTTATTGTAGCGACCTGGGAGATCGGGATATGCTTGCCGCCGGCAATCGGTACCAGTACGCGCTCCAATGCCTGCAGATCGTTGCGATAGTCACGCTGGTAGCGGATGTTGACTGAATAACGCTCCAACCCCTCGACCGTCTGGGTGACGTTCATGCCACCAATGGCGCTCTTGATGATGTCCTGAACATCGCCGACCGTCAGCCCGTAACGCGACACAGCGTCCCGGTCGATGTCGAAATCGAGATAATTGCCACCGACCACACGCTCTGAAAACGCGCTCAAAGTGCCTGGAATATCCCTGACAATGGCCTCGATCTCTTCACCGAGCGCCGAGAGGATTTCCAGGTCATCCCCCATGATTTTGATCCCGACCGGGGTCTTGATGCCAGTTGCCAGCATATCAATCCGGGTCTTGATCGGCATGGTCCAGGCGTTGGTCAACCCCGGGAACTGAATGGATTCGTTCAACTCCGTCTTCAGCTCCTCGATGGTAATGGCAGTCTCTTCAGGCCAGACCCAGCGCAGCGGTTTTTTCAGCAACTCCGTGGAATCTGACCAACTGCTATAGAAACGCTCTCTTGGAACTGTGCGCCAGTCTTCTTCCGGTTTGAGCATGATGGTCGTTTCCAGCATGGACAAGGGGGCCGGGTCGGTGGCGGTTTCAGCCCTGCCGACCTTGCCGAAAACACGTTGCACCTCGGGGAACTGACCAATGATCCGGTCCGTCTGTTGCAACAGTTCCTTCGCCTTGGTAATTGAAATCCCCGGCAGAGTGGTCGGCATGTAGAGCAGGTCCCCCTCGTAGAGCGGCGGCATGAATTCGCTGCCCATCTTTTTCAGAGGGATAATACTGGTCAAAGTAATGGCCAGGGCAACAATCAAAACCGGCCAGCGCCACTTGAGGACAAAATCGACCACCGGATGATATAGGCGGATCATGACGCGGTTAATCGGGTTCTTGTTTTCGTCGGGGATTTTTCCGCGGATGAACCAGCCCATCAGCACCGGCACCAGGGTTATTGACAGCAGAGCTGCACCAGCCATGGCGTAGGTCTTGGTATAAGCCAGTGGCTTGAACATTCGCCCGGACTGCTCACCGAGGGTGAAGACCGGGAAGAAGGAAACGGTGATAACCAGCAGCGAATAGAAGAGCGCGGGGCCTACTTCCTTCGCGGAGGTGGCGATAATCTCCCAGTGTGGTTTTTTGCCACGATCACGTTCGAGGTGCTTATGGGCATTCTCGATCATGATTATCGCTGCGTCGATCATCGCACCGATAGCGATGGCAATCCCCCCGAGGCTCATGATATTCGCGTTGATCCCCTGGAAATACATGACGATGAACGCCATCAGAATAGCGATCGGCAGAGTCACGATTGCCACCAGGGCACTGGAAAAATGGAACAGGAACAAGGCTGTGACGATCGCCACGATGATACTTTCTTCGATCAACTTCTCCGTGAGAGTGTCGACCGCACGTTCGATCAGTCCGGACCGGTCGTAGACCGTCTTGATCTTGACGCCTTCGGGAAGACCCTGTTTGAGCTGTTCCAACTTGGTTTTGACCGCCGCAATGGTATCCAGGGCGTTCTCACCAACCCGCATGATAACCACCCCACCAACCACTTCTCCC
>CAZXBD010000318.1:0-4344 GCA_964638305.1 uncultured Geobacteraceae bacterium
TGTGCCAAATGCAGTGAGTTTGGTTGCCGGCGTTGATGTCTCTTACAAAAGGTTCTCTGAACAGTTTCATGCTGCGGTGGTTGTCCTTGACTATGACTCTATGACCGTCATGGATATGGTCACTGCGAGCGGAGAGGTCAACTTCCCCTATATCCCCGGCCTGCTTTCCTTCCGTGAGTTGCCGATCCTTTTGCAAGCTTTTCAAAAACTTGAGACCATTCCTGATGTGATCCTGGCAGACGCCCAGGGTATTGCACATCCACGGCGGTTGGGCTTGGCCAGCCACCTTGGTTTATGGCTTGATCTGCCAACGGTCGGTTGTGCAAAAAGTCGTCTCTGTGGAGAGGCTGATGAGCCAGACCCCGAGAGAGGGGCATGGTCCCCGCTGTGCAATGGCGGAGAGCTTGTCGGGCGGGTGGTCAGGACAAAGACCCGGACAAGGCCCCTTTACATTTCGCCCGGGCACAAGATCGACTGCCAGCGCGCTGTAGAAATCGTGCTGCAGTGTGGACGGGGATATCGCTTGCCGGAACCGACTCGACAAGCACACCTGTTGAGCAACAGGATGCGGATTGAGGAAGAGGCGCGAGGCGCTAAGCGCGAAGTGTGAGTCTCGAAAAAGTTGCTTATCTCTTTTGCCTCATGAAATTGAAAAATTGTGCCGGCATTTGGTGCGTCAAATAACAAGTGAGATGCGGAAGCTTATGGTTTACAAGGGCCTAGGCTACTGAGACCTTTAAGGTGCCGATCTGCTCTATGGTTGCTTCGAGCCGGTCGCCACTGCAGATTCTTCCAACGCCTGCCGGAGTGCCGGTCAAGAGGACATCTCCAACTTCCAGGGTGAAATAAGAGGAGGCTGAAGCAATCAGTTCGGCTATTGTGCGCATCATGTCGGAGGTGTTGCCGTCCTGACGCAGTTGTCCGTTTACGGTCAGCATGATCTGCAGGTTTTGCGGGTCAGACACGCGCTCTGCTGGTACAAATGCGGAGAGCGGACACGAAGTATCGAAGGCCTTGGCAATCTCCCAGGGCAAACCTTTTTCTTTTTGCGTGCTTTGCACATCCCGGAGCGTCAAGTCCAGAGCCACTCCATAGCCCATTACGTGAGCCATGGCCTCGTCCACATCAACATCTTTGGCCTCTTTGCCGATCAACACCGCGAGCTCTGTTTCGTGATGACAGTCTTTGGAATAAGCTGGAATGTTGATGACACCTCCAGAGGCGACAATGGTGTTGGCCGGCTTCATAAATATAACCGGTTCACCTGGGTTTTTATTGCCGAGCTCCTTGATGTGTTCGGCGTAGTTGCGCCCAATGCAGACGATTTTGCCGACCGGGATGCTTTTGCCATCGAAGTTCACTGTGTGCATGTTTGTCTCCATAAGGGAAAGTGAGAAACAACTAGTGTTTAACAGGGATAGACAGGATATGCAGGATTAAAACAAACCCTTTAGGACTGTCTCTTTCTTTAACTGAAGCCAGTGTTTAAGGTTTTAATTACAGAACCTTATCCTGCCTATCCCTGTTCGTCCAGTTTCGCCCTTGTTTGTGCGGTGTTCTCGAAAAAGTATACATAATGGAAGCATAACGGGGTATTTTTATCTGCATGAATTTTATATTTTCAATATGCTATGGTGAAGCGGTTTGCTAAATAATTTGAGCCCTGAACGAGAATTGTAATGCTTCTGCCGATCGGCGATATCCCCAATCCCAAAACGACTCCCTATGTCAACTGGCTGTTGATCGGGATCAATGTTGCCGTGTTTATAGTGATCACGCTGCCTTTGAGCACCGCTCGTCCTGATCTCAACGATCCGATGTTGCTGGAATACCTGAGCCTCCTCGGTGCTCGCGGTGATTGGCCGTCACAGATGATATATGATCATGTCTCGGCCTACGACCTGGTTGTATTCAGATATGGTTTCAGGCCGGCGGAGTTCTCTCTGCTGAGCATGTTTACGGCGATGTTCCTGCACGCCGGCTGGATGCACCTCGCGGGGAATATGCTGTTTCTCTGGATTTACGGCGACAATGTAGAGCATCGTCTTGGCCACGTCGGTTATCTAATGGCCTATCTCGGCTCCGGGTTGGTCGCCACGCTCTTCTTCGGCATGTTCGTGCCGAATTCACAGGTTCCGATGCTCGGTGCTTCGGGAGCGATCTCCGGGGTGCTTGGCCTCTACTTCTTGTGGTTCCCGCGTAACCGGATCAAGGTTTTTGTTTTCCTCTTCCCTTTGATTATGACGACGGTGTTGATCCCGTCCCGTATCGTTCTGGGGGTTTATCTGGTTATTGATAATATCCTGCCTTTCTTGGCTGGCCCTGTGGAGGGCACTGGCGTTGCCTATGGTGCACACATCGGCGGCTTCCTGGCTGGTCTTGGCCTGGCGCTGGCGATCGATCGTTTGCCCAGAATATTACGAATGAAAGGGACCACTCCCAAGGTCGGACGTAAGCGGGCGAACCTTGTTGACGAAGTGACAGATATCGTTCGATCTATAGATCGTGATGACCTGGCGCATGCGGTCACCCGTTACGTGCAACTGGATAGCCGCAGTCAGCGCAGTCAGCTGTCGACCCCGAATATTCTGACAATGGGTGAATACCTCCTGGAAAATGGCTCAACGGATGAGGCTTTGACGCTGTTCAGGCGACTGATCGCAGAGCGGCCAGGAGACAACCGCCTTGATCGGGCCTACCTGGGCGCCGGGCGTTCATTACTGCGCAAGCCCCGCGGTGAGACTTCTGCGTTGCACTACTTTCTCGCCGCCGTTGATCTTGCGCAGACTCCCGAAATTGCCGAACAAGCCCGTCGCTATCTGAAAAGGATAGAGGACGAAGGTAAGGGCTGAGAGACTCTCCCGAAACCCGAAACCCGAACCCCGAAACCCAGGTTCTTATGTACGATTACTTGCCATACGATTACCCCCTGTACCGCCCGCCGAGCGAGGCGCGCAGCCAGATATTCCAGATCACCCTGGGGTGTTCACAAAACAACTGCACCTTCTGCGGGATGTACAAAACCAAGCGCTTCAAGGTGCGTCCGGTTGCGGAGATCAAGACTGAGATAGAAAGTATCCCCGGGGCTCACAGGGTTTATGTGCAAAGGGTCTTCCTGGCCGATGGTGATGCCCTGGTTTATCCTCAGGACGGCCTGGTAGAAATCCTCGATTTGCTCGCTGAAAATTTCCCGAATCTGACCCGCGTCGGAATCTATGCTTCTCCCAACAGCTTACAGAGTAAGACCGTCAAGGAGTTGATGGTACTGCGTGAGAAGAAGATTCGAATTCTTTACTTTGGTCTGGAAAGTGGTGACGAAGAGACTCTCTCAGCAGTGAATAAAGGCTTCTCCCCCGGCGAAATGCTCACCCTTTGCCGCAAGGCCCAGGAGGCGGGGATAAAACTTTCGATAACGGCGATCCTCGGTCTGGCTGGCCGGGAGCGCAGCGGAGAGCATGCCCGGGCGACGGCGCAATGGATTACCGAACTCTCACCGGAGTTTTTTTCTCTTTTGACCATGTTCCAGCGCCACAACGATGATTTCCTGTGCTCGATTACCATGCAGACCAATGGCGGGATCATCGAAGAAGCTCTCGAAATAGTTCGTCACCTTGCGCCCAGGAAAACAGTCCTGCGCTCCAATCATGTTTCCAATATCCTCAACCTGGCTGGCTCCTACCCCAAGGATCGTGAGAAAATTATCGACTTGGCGGAGCGTGCCTTGTTGCAGGCGAAACAGCACCCTGACTGGTTTAATGAAGTGCCGGATTATTCTGAGGATAATTTTTGAGGAGCGCGAAAAGCGAAACGACTTAACCACAGATGAACACGGATGAACTCAGATAATTGTGAAATGAGAACTCATCTGGGCTAATCCGGTGACACAATAGTATTGTGTCACCGGATTCTTCTGCTACCCCTTTTGCCGCAGCCGGTGGCGAATGGATTAACGTCGTTCAGCAGGGCGAACTGTTTGAGCGTAGCGAATTTTCGCACTGCCGACGTTCATCTTTTCGGCATCGGGTCCCCGCGCAGCGGGCAAGGCATTGGGGCGCATTTTTCTGCTTACTCTTTTTCGTGCGCGCAAAAAGAGTAAGGCGTCGCAAGGGGTCGCAACCCCTTTGTCCTTTCTTGCTCCCTTCTGCCCGCAACCTGATAGCACCAAAAGAGAAAACTGTTCTTCGATTAACAAAACACTTGCCGGTAGCGCCCGGCAGGTTCCCTGACTAATTACTACCCCAAGGTTCGTGAGAAAATTATCGACTTGGCGGAGCGTGCCTTGTTGCAGGCGAAACAGCACCCTGACTGGTTTAATGATGTGCCGGATTATTCTGAGAATAATTT
>CAZXBD010000319.1:0-9388 GCA_964638305.1 uncultured Geobacteraceae bacterium
AAGCGGTAATCACTCCCCTGCCCCGCTCTTCTTCTGTGAGGTTGGCAATGCGGTTATAAGCCCCACGCAGCTTGAAGGAAAAAACCGGCTGCAAATCTTCTCGCTTGAGCAGGATACGATTATTCAAAGCCTGCGAGAGAACAGCCGACTCTTCGAGCGGCGTCTCAATGGCGGCTTCATAAACCTTGGAAGTAAGTATTTGTTTCAACAGCTTTTGCATGTGTGTAAGTGCTCAGGCTTGAGAAGTTATGTTTGGATTTGCCGACTGAGAATAAGCTTAACATCCGACGATTTCAAGAAAAAGGATTGTTTCATTAATTTGCCAGGCATTTAAGCTCCAAACGTATGCTCCGACTTAACGTTAAGCAACACTTAATTATCGACAACTGTATACAGTTTAGCTATACTTCCAAACGGTTTACATTCAGGGTCACAGCTTCCCTGAGAATATATTTCATGTCGTTCTAAAGGAGAGAAATCATGCCGGAATTTTTTTACCAGAACCCTCTTCCCGTTGAGGCAGACAAAACCACCTACTACAAGATTGAAGGCTCGGATAAGTACATCAGCACCGTCAACTTTGACGGCAAGGACGTTCTCAAAGTTGATCCGGAAGCAATCACTGTTCTCGCTAACGCGGCCATGAAGGACGTCTCCTTCCTGTTGCGCAAAGAGCATAATGACCAGGTTGGCAAAATCTTGACCGACCCCGAGGCCTCGCGCAACGATAAGGGTGTCGCTATGGCCTTCCTTAAGAATGCAATGGTCGCAGCCCAGTTCGACCTGCCAACTTGCCAGGACACAGGCACAGCCACTGTCGTCGCCAAGAAAGGTCAACAGGTCTGGACCGGCGCCAATGACGCCGAGTACATCTCCAAAGGCATCTACAAGACCTACACCGAAGAGAACCTGCGCTACAGCCAGACCGTAGCTCTTGATATGTACAAAGAGAAGAATACCGGCACCAACCTGCCGGCCCAGATCGACCTCTTCGCCACGGAAGGCGATGCCTTCAAGTTTCTTTTCATGGCCAAAGGCGGCGGCTCAGCCAACAAGACCATGCTCTTTCAGGAGACCAAGGCGCTGCTCACCCCCGAGAAACTCTTCGACTACCTGGTCGCCAAGATGAAGACCCTCGGTACAGCGGCCTGCCCACCCTACCACCTCGCCTTCGTTATCGGCGGCACCTCTGCCGATGCAGTCATGAAGACGGTCAAGCTTGCAACAGCCAAGGAGCTTGACGGGCTGCCGACCGAAGGCAACGACCACGGTCAGGCGTTCCGCGACATTGAGATGGAAGAGAAGCTGCAGAAAGCGGCACAGGACCTCGGCATCGGTGCCCAGTTCGGTGGCAAATACTTCACCCACGATGTCCGTGTCATCCGCCTGCCCCGTCACGGTGCATCCTGTCCTCTGGGCATGGCTGTCTCCTGTTCTGCAGACCGCAACATCAAGGCCAAGATCACCAGAGAAGGCCTCTTTGTTGAAGAGATGGACAGTGACCCGGGCCGCCTGCTGCCAGAGAAGTATCGGATGGCCAAGCACGAGCACGGCACCAAGGTTGACCTTAACCAGCCGATGGAGAAGATCCTCGCTGACCTGACCAAGCTCAAGTGCGGCGAGGCCCTGCTTCTCAATGGCACCATTGTGGTCGGCCGCGACATCGCCCATGCCAAGTTCAAGGAGATCCTCGACAGCGGCAAACCTTTGCCCGAGTACCTTAAAAAGCACCCCATCTACTACGCAGGCCCGGCGAAAACCCCCGAAGGTCGCCCCTCAGGCTCCTTCGGCCCGACCACGGCCGGTCGCATGGACAGTTATGTCGGACTCTTGCAGGAAAACGGCGGCTCGATGGTCATGATCGCCAAGGGCAACCGTTCCCAGCAAGTCACAGACGCCTGCCAGAAACACGGTGGCTTCTACCTCGGTTCGATCGGGGGCCCGGCAGCCCTGCTCGCCGATGAGAACATCAAAAAAGTCGAGTGCATCGATTTCCCCGAACTCGGCATGGAGGCCGTCTGGAAGATTAACGTCGTGAACTTCCCTGCGTACATCCTGGTCGATGACAAGGGTAACGACTTCTTCAAGCAGTTGGGTCTCTAAAGAAATTATCAAGCTCAACAAAAAGCCTCGGGAAACCGGGGCTTTTTAATTGGCTCTGTTCGCGTTCTGTGTTGATAAATGAGTAGTCTTATAAATCCTGATATGGCTGACTGTTGTCAAGAGAGAGGTTTCTAGGAATTTTGCAGGAATGCGAAATTGATTGTTAGCGGGGGCGCTGATGCAGTTTTAAAGTGTGTCAGTTGCGTGGTGTTGAGACACTCTTCAATCCTGTCGATTGGTCATTCCTTTGCGTAACATCAAAAGCCATTCGGAGATTTGCTCCTCAGAGTGAAGGTAGCCTAAGCCTTGTCCATGTCGCAGGTCGCATCCATAAAGTTTTTGAAGTGCACCCCAAATAGCAGATGGCATGTCTGGAGGTGAATCCATAGTTACCCATTGTGATGCCCAACGGTCAGCTTTGTCACGACTTACTTTCCCTTCGAGAAGTGCGACAAACATTGCCTCTACTTCTAACTGTGATGGTGGCTTAATCATGATGCATCCATATACTTTAAACGGGCTGTAACGTCCTACCCACCTCGGTGCTGACACACCCTAAAAACCGTTTCAGGAGCGTGGTTTATAAGACTCTTTCTAACGACCAAGCTCATGTGCCGATTGCCCGCGCAGCGGGTAATCGGTCGCATGCAGCGCCTGGTTAGATGTCTTTTTTCTTAAACTCCCAGTCATCAGCATCACACTCAAATTCTTCATCTCTGAAATAGAAGAGAAAATGAGATCTGCCTATCTTGTTTTTGTCCAAAATTATCCAATCATTTGGACATTTATCTTCAAGTATGTCTCCATCAATTTTGTAGAACTCTCCCCAATCTGGAGCCAATTTGCTAAATCTGCATTGTCCCAAATACCAACCTTCGTCATTCACTTTCCCCAGACGGTATCTACGAGAGTTTTTGAATTTTATTATCCCTTTGTCTTCTTCTTCAAATTGTTTGTACTGAAAAGCATTTAAATAAAACTCAACGATAACATCATCACCATTGACCGTCACTTTCGGTTCGGGTGCGTTTGGTTCGGCGTTCCAGTCCTCGTTAAGTTTAGTAAAGATGGTTTTCATATTATCATTCATATTACATGGATTCTACTAGCGGGTACGCTTGATATCGCCTCGCAGTTAGTTGTCCTACTCACCTCGGTCCTGACACACCCATCTTGCCGACAGAATACATCAAATAAGATTTCTTAACTTACTTGCTGTTGGGTCGGAAGTAAAGAATTGCATATTATTGATCCTCTCACATTGCTTGGAGGGTGTTAATTTGTCCGAAATACGAAATTCTTGTTAATCCTCCGATTGACACACCCTGCTTAACAATCTAAGGGCGCTACAAGTTGCGGAACCTACACAACCGATCGATCAGTGAGACCCGCCCAACTCTTTCAAAAACTGTGTGTTAATATCCATGCTCTCATGGAGTACGCGTACTATTTCAATCTGTTCGTTTGTTTTGTTGCGGTAATAAACGACGTGACTACCGGTAGGGAACTTATGATAACCAGGTCGAATCTCGCCGCAAACCTTACCCACATTGGGATTGTTACTGAGTAGATGAAAACAGTCATCCAGCGTTTTTAAATAATGATTCCGCTGCTCCCGTCCCCATCTTTTCTGCGTAAACCGAGCGATGTTTTTCAGATCGTCTTTGGCTGCTTTTGTAAGAGAGAAGTTAGGCATTATTTCAAATCTTCTGCGTCAAGCTCTTGAATCAAACCGTTAAGAGAGTAGTCAGCAGTACCGCTGTTTTCTCCCTCTTCAAGAGCTTTGCGAAGATAGCTGAGCTTGGCTTCCCGCTCCTCTAAAAGACGCAGGCCCGCTCGAATTGCTTCGCTCACTGAACCATAGTGGCCAGTCTCAACTTGTTGCCCAACAAATTTCTCAAAATGTGGGCCTAGGGTGACACTTGTATTCTTTGGCATAATTATCCTCCAACGATATGTTTATATTATTATCTAATATTATTTAATATCGTTCAAGGGAAATTGTTGCTAGAAAAGAATAGAGACGACAGCAGCGTGTCTTATTAATGCTCCTACAATGTATGGAGGGGTATTTAACCAAAGCTGGTGATTCTTTCTGGCACTGTAATGTAAGAAAGCCCCCGATCCGAAGATAGAGGGCTTTCGTGCTTTATATTTGGTGATTTATCAGAAAGTTATTTTTCTCGTGAATTTCAAAGAGGCCAGACAAAGAGAATCATCGGAATACCAACTAGCACCACAAGAATCTCCAGAGGTAGTCCCATTCGCCAGTAATCGCCAAATTTGTAGCCACCTGGACCCATGACGATGGTGTTGTTCTTATGGCCGATGGGAGTTAGAAATGCACAGGATGCAGCGACGGCGACCGCCATCAGGAATGAATCCGGGTTGGCATCGAGCCGAGTGGCTATATCGATGCCGATGGGGGCAGCGATCAGTGCTGTTGCCACGTTATTCAACACATCCGAAAGGGTCATGGTGACTAGCATCAGGATGGTAAGAACTGCAACGGTCGGCCAGCCAGCCGTCCAGTCAACAATTGCATTGGCCACCAGAGTCGTGCCACCACTCTTCTCTAGAGCGGCTCCGATCGGAATCATCGAGCCAAGAAGGACAATAACTGGCCATTCGACCGAGCTATAGACTTGTGATAATGGAACAATGCGCATTAGGACATAGGCGACGACCACTGCGGCCAACGCTATTGGCAGGTAAATCAAACCAGTACTGGCGGAAATAATCGCGACGGCAAAAATAGACACCGACGCCCACGCTTTGCTCCGCTGAGGGACTTCGAAGCCACGTTCGGCTAGTGACAGACAACCAAGCCAGTCAACCACATCCGGAAGTTGCTCCTCGGGGCCAAGCAACAGCAAGATATCTCCCGCATTAATTGGGGCCTTGCGTACTTGTTCACGGATTCTTCGTCCCTTACGTGAGATGCCGAGCAGAGTCACGTTGCGACGGTAAAGCAAACGGACATCCACCGCCGTTCGGCCTTCGATCATTGCTCCTTTCGGAACAACCACTTCCACCAGAGCCACCGCATCGGCGAGCATGCCGACATGCTTGTCTGCGCCAACGTGTTCTAAGTCTGCGGCAACGACGAACTGGTCGATGGCATCAGGACGTCCCTCAAGTACCACCAGATCATTCTTACGAATGGCTTCTCCCCGGGCAGAGCCAGGGAGGCGCTTACCACGCCGCATCAGACCGAGAATATTGACATCACTCTCCTCGGCAAACGGTTCGAGATTCTTGAGCGTCTTCCCCACGGCACTGGATGCTTCTGGAACCTTGGCATTTGAGATGTAGTCCTGGAAATCGCCAAGCTCCAGAAGAGTGTCGTGCTTGCCGCGTTCGACTGGAATCAGTCGCCAGCCAATAAAAGAGACAAACAATACACCGACAATCGCTACGACCAACCCTACCGGGGCAAAAGAGAACATGCCGTACGGTTCGCCTAGAGCGCTCTCGCGAAAGGTGGCGATAACAATGTTCGGCGGGGTGCCGATCAGGGTGACCATGCCACCAAGGATTGAGGCAAATGAAAGTGGCATCAGTGTCAGTGCTGGACTCCGCTTGGCCCGCTGGGCAGCCTGCATATCAACGGGCATTAACAATGCTAGCGCGGCAACATTATTCATAATGCTAGAAAGTGCAGCGGAAATAAATGCCATGAGACCAATATGTTTCGTCAAACTGCGCGACGAATCGACAAACTTACTCGCCAGCATGTCTATGGCGCCAGATCGAGAGAGACCGCGACTAACGATCAGTACCAAGGCTATGATGATGACCGCCGGGTGGCCGAATCCTGAGAAAATCTGGTCTTTTGGAATGACACCGGCCAGAGATGCCAAAACAAGTGCCGCAAATGCGGTCACGTCGTAACGTATCTTGCCCCATATGAGAAAAATAAAAATAAGGGTAATCAGACTGAAGAGGATGGTTTGGTCGGTAGTCATAATATAAAGCAATTCCCAGAAACCTACATAAATAGGATGTTATTAACTATACTTGGGCATGGGTTGAGGTCAACTTGGTGATATTCTTACGTATCAACCCACATATGATTTGAGATTGCGAATTTTTCATAAATGCCAAATTATTGCTGATCCTGCAATGTAAGAAAGCCTCCGATCCGAAGATTTGGGGCTTTCGAGTTTTATAAATATCAAATTACTATTTTGGGTACAGGAAAGCTTCCGGCGATAGACATGGTAAAATTAAACAACATTACTTTTTGGCCGTTCACAAAAGCTGGAAGCGAGGAGTAAATGTCTCAAATTGATTTCCTCTTACTCCACCCACCAAGCGTCTATGACTTTAGACAAAAAGCCATTATGTATGGCCCTATCAGTGACTTAATTCCATCCTCACCTGTTTTTGAAATGTATCCACTCGGCTTTCTCACCATGGCAAACTATCTTGAGTCGCGTGGCTTAAAAGTTAGAATTGTAAATCTAGCCCTACGTATGATGAACGATGCTTCTTTTGATGTGCCTAAGTTCCTGGCTAACCTTGAACCCAAGGCGATTGGTATTGATTTACATTGGCTCCCTCATGCTCATGGCTCCATTGAGATCGCAAAGATAGTTAAGGAAATCCATCCGGAGGTTCCGGTTATCTTTGGTGGCCTCTCCGCCACATACTTCCATAAAGAACTTATCCAGTATCCGTCGGTTGATTACGTTTTGAGAGGGGATTCAATTGAGCCACCATTGTACTCATTACTCACAAATTTGACTATGGGAGAACCGATCAAGACCGTCCCTAATTTGACCTGGAAATCCAATGGTTCCGTTCGAGTTAATCCAATATCATTTGTCCCGGAAACCGCCGATTATGTTGATCTTATGCCGGAGCAGATAATGAATATGGTCATGCGTTATCGTGATCTGCAGAGTGTCTTGCCGTTTAACGGTTGGTGGCAAAATCCAATTACGGCAGTCTTTACTGTAAAAGGGTGTGCTCATGAGTGCACTACTTGCGGAGGATCCAACCAGGCAAACGAACTTCTCAACGTACGCCACTCTCCAACGTTCCGCAGCCCCAAGAATCTTGTTAAAAATATTCTTGATATTAGCCGTTTTTCGAAAGGACCGATTTTTTTAGTAGGTGATTTGTGTCAGGCTGGAGAAAATTATGCTTTGGAAACCCTAAAGAAGCTTAAGACCACTAAAATCAAAAATGAGATTGTTTTTGAGGTTTTCGGTATGCCGTCGGCGGAATATTTGCGAGCAATTGATGATTCTGTCGATAATTGGAGTTTGGAACTTTCCCCGGAAAGCCATGATGAGCAGGTTCGTCGTCTGCAAGATGAAAAAGTTTTCTACTATAACTCGGAAATGGAGTCGGTAATCAAAGAAGCACTGTCCCTTCGATGTCACCGTATCGATGTATTCTTTATGATTGGACTTCCAAAGCAAACCAGGGAATCGGTCATGGCAACAATTCGATACTGCGAGTCCCTGTTTAAGAACTCTGACAAACGACTATCTTGCTTTATTTCTCCAATGGGCCCATTTGTAGATCCAGGAAGCAGATGCTTTGAGAATCCTGATCGATTCGGTTACAGGTTGTTTGCCCACACCCTTGAAGAACATCGTCAATTACTTGTGCAGCCGTCTTGGGAGCAGATTTTGAATTATGAAACAAGATGGATGTCTCGGGAGGATCTAGTTGACGTTACCTATGATGCCGCCGAAGCTTTAAACACATTAAAGTTAAAATACGCCCGAATCGACACGACCCGAGGCCAGAACGTTGCCAATCGGATATCGCAAGCGAAGAAGCTCAAGGATAGATTGAGACTGAGCACCAGCAATCAAGAGGAGATGAGTTTAATAGAGCGCAAGATGCTCCTTGGAGAAATCCATAATTTTAGTATTTCCACGGTTTGTGACAAGAGAGAGTTATTCTGGAGACGCCATCTGATGAGTTTTAAATGGCTGGAAATCCTTCGCGTGGCAATATCTTTTTTGTCCAACTCTGATCCCAAGCAGTTGACTGTTACAAAAAAGGGGATTTCTTATTAATCATCCTACATTGTATTGATGTGCTTATATTGGTCGAAACGCATAATTCTTACTAACCCTGCCGTTGACACACAACAAAAGGGTCACCGTAGTCGAATAACGTGCTCCTTTATCAACACAGAACGCAAACAGAGCCTTTAATTTTGGCTCAAGAGATAAAAAGAATCAGCTCTGATAAAACTCCGCCTGGGCTCGAAAGAACTTCGCATATTCGCCGTCACACCGTAACAATTCCTCGTGCGTACCGTACTCAACAATCCGTCCATCGTCCATAACGTAAATACGATCGGCCAACTGCACGGAAGAAAGTCGGTGACTGATGATCAATGCGCTGCGCTGGCCAATAACGCTACGGAAGGCTCTGATCATTTCTGCTTCCGCCAAAGGGTCAAGCGCGCTGCTCGGCTCATCGAAGATCAATAATGGCGCATCGCGGAACCAGGCTCTGGCAAGTGCAAGGCGCTGCCATTCACCAATGCTGAGCTCCTGGCCAGACCTGAAATGTGTGCCTAGTTGCGTATTCAGCCCATCAGGGAACTGGCTGATGACGTGATCAGCTCCAGCGGTACTGGCCGCGGACAGAACTGCTTTGGAATTTGCGTCTTTCTCAACATCTCCCAGCCATATATTCTCAGCAAAAGTCAGATCGAATTGTGCAAAATCCTGACTGACGACACTCACCTGCCGACGCCATGACTTTGGCAGGAAAGAGCGTAAATCCTGCCCTTCCCAGGTGAGGTTGCCTTGCTCAGGATCGTATAGTCGACAAATCAGCTTGGCAAGGGTGGTCTTGCCCGCACCATTTGAGCCGACAAGGGCAACAACTTCACCGGGACGTATGTCGAGACTTATCCCTTTGAGAGAAGGTTCGCTGCGACTCGGGTAGGTAAAATGCAGATCAGAACAAACCAGGCCAAGAGCTTCAGGGTCAGGCACGTGTTCCTGCCCATCGTTCTGTTCCACAGCCACAGGCAGGTCGAGGAACACGTAAAAATTCTTCAGGAACAGGTTGTCCTCATAAAGCCAGGCCAGACCCTGGAGAACGCTTTGCAGCGCGTTCAAGGCACGCTGGTAGCCCTGGAAGTACATAACGATCACGCCAAGGGTCATACTGCCCTGGATCGCAAAAAACGCCATTGCTGCCAGAGTCCCGTAGAGAACAGCCGTTGCCCCCCCTTGAGCGAGAACGTCCCGCCTGACTCGTCTGGCGCTGATCTCCAGGCGACCCTCGCGCAATTTCCGAC
>CAZXBD010000320.1:0-16569 GCA_964638305.1 uncultured Geobacteraceae bacterium
CTCGATCACGTCGGCGCCAAATACCTCGGTCCGAACATGAAGTCCCTCGGCTACAAGGGGAAAATGGTCAGCATCGGTGTGATCAGCGGCATCAAGGCTGAACTCAACCTCGCCTTGATGATGGTCAAGCGTCAGCAGATCATCGGCTCAGTACTGCGTTCCCGCCCGGTTCCGGAAAAAGCCGAGATCGTCGCCGAGTTCACCAGACGAGCCATGCCAAAGTTTGCCGACCGGACCATCGTGCCGATCATCGAAAAAACTTTCACCATGGACGAAGTGGTCGACGCCCATCGTATGATGGAAGATGATGTGCATTTTGGCAAAATTGTATTAAAAATCAACTGAGCGGAGAACCTTGACAAAAAAGTCATGCGAGAAGATTGTGCCCTGAACATTATCCTGATCGGCATGCCGGGCGCCGGGAAAAGTACTGTAGGGGTACTTTTGGCGAAACGTCTCGGCTATCATTTTGTCGACACAGACCTCCTGCTTCAGACCAGTCAACAATGTCGACTGCAGCAGATCATCGCCCAATTGGGGCTGGAGGCATTCAAGGACATTGAGGCAGAGGCTCTCTGTAGCCTCGAAGCAACTCACAGCGTGATTGCCACAGGCGGTTCGGCTGTGTACAGTGAAAGGGCGATGTCTCATTTAAAGAAACTGGGACAACTCGTTTTTATCGACATCCCCCTTGAAGAATTGCTCAACAGAGTGAACGATATGGATAACCGTGGCCTGGTGATCGGGCCGGGCGAAACCTATGGGCACCTTTACGAAGAGCGTCAACCGCTTTACAACAAGTACGCAGAACTCACTATTTCCGGAGAAGGTCTGACTGTAGAAAACGTTGCTGCGGCAATTGAGCAGTCGGTGTGTGGATAAACCGGCCAAAAGGGCCACTTAACCGAAACTTAATCCAAATGTCATACGGTAAATATTTCGATAAAGGGCAGAAGGTCTTTATCAAGCGGATTTTCCCGGAAGGGGAACAGGTCGCTCTGGATACTATCACCGGCTACGCCATGCGCAGTCAGCCGATGCAGCTTGACCTGGCGCTCCCTTACGGCTGCGATGCAGCAGAATCCTACCCCTTTGAACCGGACATGAAATTTGAGGTTCAGACCGACCATCGGGGGATGGGACTGCGCTTGGTTGCGTCTTTTACCGAGCGAATCAGCGGCAATGATGTCCGCCTGCAATTTGAGGGCAACCTGGAGTTCATTTCACGACGCATTTATCGCCGTGTAGACGTTAATGCCTGGGTAGGAATTGAGCGCGCCAAGGGCAACCTTGCAGACATGCGCTCTCTTTGGAACGAGAACCTCAAGAAGATCAAAGAGGGAATCTCTGCTGCAGAACTTACCGAATTCAAAAAACACCTGATCAACCTGGCCGGAGGCGGCATACGCCTGCCTGTGCAATCGCCCGTCGAAATGGCAGAGCTCGTTCTGGTTTATCTCTCAATCGGTGACAAGAAGGGGATTATCTGCGCTTTGGCTGAAGTGGTATGGATCAGCCCGGAAGAGGATGATGATGTGCCGCCGATCGGCCTGCGCTTTCTGAATGTCCTCGAAGAAGATCAGGAGCGCATCAACGCCGTGGTTCAAATGCTTCTCAAGCGTCTCGACAAAACCGCAGAGGAATAAGTTCCAGGAGTAAACAAATCCGAAAAGGTTAAACCTGCTATTCGAAACAGCGGTCTTCCCGCGCACTGGCTCTTTACCCTTTCGGCAGATGTTGGCAGCCATAGCTTAAAATGTAATCTTGAAAAACTAATCTTCCTGTTGCGCTGCTTTACTTAAGCGTTCCCATAGAGGCTTCCCTTCGCCGGAAAAAACACTCTCGTCATCGGCCGGCAGCACAAACCAGTCCCCGCGCTGCATTTCAGCATCCAACTGCCCGGGAGACCATCCGGTATATCCGGAAAAGGCCCGATAGTCGACCACCTCGGCAGAGAACTCGGACCATCCATCAAGAACCCCGAGTCCAGTCACGTAGAGACTACCAACAATTTCATCAGCAGGTTCCGGTGGGTTATTTCTAACTTTCACCAGCGCCAGCAATGTTTTTGGTTCGACCGGTCCGCCATATGAAAGAGTCGCCCCCTGTCCTCCCAACTGGGATCCTTCAGGGAGAATCTTTGATAATGGTAAACGGCTGGTCCGGTTGACAACCAGTCCCGCACTCCCATGAATATCATGCTGTATTAATAGAATGACGCGGTCACGAAAGCGCGGGTCTGAGAAATTTTCTTGCGCGACGAGGAACATCCCTTTGCCTGGTGCAAAGGCGTATAGTTCATCAGGGCCAAAAATGCACAGGCAGGAGACCAATAAAAAAATCCACAAACAGCGACAGTTCAAAGTCATTTCAAATCCTTCTCGGTTCGGGGCAGCAGCACCCAGAACCGTGTTGATTGCTTCATGCGCCCGGCCTGCGATCCGGCCTGTTCACCCATACCCCAGAAAAAATCACCACGGATTCTACCTTTAATGGCACCCCCGGTATCCTGGGCCATCATCAGGCGCTTCAGCGGCTGGTTGCTATTAGGCCAGGTTGTCTCAACGAAAACCGGTGCGCCAAGCGGGACATATCGCCGGTCAACCGCCAGGCTGCGTCCCGGCGTCAGGGGAACTCCCAAGGCTCCGGGCGGGCTTTGCACATCGCCCTCCAGTTCTCGGAAAAAGACATAACTAGGATTCTGGTTAAGCAGGTTTTCTACCTCCCCCGGATTCTTTCTGGCCCAGGCCCTGATGTTCTGCATCGACATCTGGTCACGGGTCATGGCGCCTTGGTCAAGCAGATACTTGCCAATTGATCTATAGGGATGGCCATTCTGATCAGCGTAATTGACCATCACCCGCTCACCATTATCAAGCAAAATACGACCAGAGCCCTGGACATGCAAAAAAAAGAGTTCGACGGGGTCTGCAACCCAGAAGAGCTCCTGACCCGCCAACGGCTGGGCCTGAGTATCAATATCGCCTCTTTCCCAGTAGGGAACAACCCGATGCCCATCAACGCGGCCACGCAGTCGATAATTGCTGAGGGCCGGATAAACCTCGCTCAGGTCAATTGTCAGCAAATCATCCGGACGACTATAAAGCGGATAAGGATAATCCGCTGAAGCGCTACGACTGCCTTTAAGGTCGGGGACGTAGTAACCAGTCAGCAAGCCCTCAGTCGAGCCATCAGACTGGCTGACCTGATGCGGTATAAAGTTACGTTCAAAAAAAGCACGAACTTCAGATTCGGTTCCAGTCTCCAGGCTGACAGCGGCCTCACAGATCGACTGCCATCCCTGCCGCCAACGCAGAGCCTTACAGCTCTTTTGAAAGGCACTGAGCGCCAGGCTTGGATTATCCTCTTGCCATCCAGAAACCTCCTGCCAGGAAACCGCCTGCAAGGTCGGCTTTTCTTCTTCAACAGGGGGTTCCTTTGCAACGACAGGCTCTTTCTCAACAAGAGGCGGTGGCTCCGGTGCACGGGCACAGGCTGACAACAACACGACACCGACAATCATCATCCAATATAACTTTTTCATAGACTCTTCAGTCTTCCCATAAATCCTTAAAGTTCTAAACCTTATTATTAAAAGGTTTATTCATTATTACTGATTATGCATCAAAACATGTCGACCGGGTCGACATCGACAGTGAGAACGACACCAGCCGGCAGCTTTGACTTCATCCTGCCCAATTGGTCAATCTTGCGTCGCAGAGGTTCCCGGTTTTCCGATTTGAGAAGGAGCTGCATCCGGTGTTTGTTGCGCAGGCGCGGCAGAAGGCATGGTGCCGGGCCGAGGATCTCCACCTCCGCAGCTTCAGATGTCAGGTTATCAGAAATTTGTTGTGCTGCATTATGAACCCTGGTTTCGTCGTTGCCGCTAAAAACCAGATTGACCAGGTAACCGAACGGTGGATAGGCCAACACCTGGCGTTGGGAAAGTTCCAGTGCGGCAAAACCCTGGTAATCGTGTCGAGTGACATAATCAAGAGCATAATTATCGGTTGCATAGGTCTGGATCAACACACGGCCCGGTCGATCACCCCGCCCTGCCCGTCCGGACACCTGGCTTAGCAGGGAGAAAACCCGCTCGGCGCTGCGAAAGTCCGGAAGATTCAGAGCCGTATCAGCATTGAGCACTCCGACCAGGGTGACTGCCGGAAAATCATGTCCTTTGGCAATCATCTGCGTCCCGATCAGTACATCGATCTCACCGGTCATCATTTGTTCAATCAGTCGATGATGGGCACCCTTGCGACTGGTCGTGTCCCGATCCATACGTGCCACTCGTGCCTCAGGAAAGGACTGTTGGATTTCTTCTTCAAGTCGTTCGGTACCCATGCCTTCCGGGAGCAGACCAACGCCATTACAGCGGTCACAGTTGGTTGGCGGGTTCTGGTTAAAATCACAATAATGACAGCGTAGTGAGCGCTGTACCTGGGAATAGGTCAGGGTGATGTCACAGTTCGGGCAACGTACCGATGCACCGCAATCATGACAGAGCAAAAATGGCGCATATCCTCTGCGATTGAGGAGCAACAGGGCCTGTTCACCCGCTTGCAGGGTTTCCGCCAGAGCCTCGTGTAGTGGTTCACTCAACAGACTTTCGCCCTCATGTTGCGACAAATCAACCAAATGGACTTCCGGCAACAGCCGTTCAGCCGTTCGCTCCGGCAGCTCCAGATGCGTCAGGTGTCCTTCAAGAGCCCTTTGATAAGTTGTTAAAACCGGGGTAGCGCTACCCAGCAACACAACGGCCTGATCCATCTGACCACGCATCAGTGCCAGATCGCGAGCGTTATAACGGAAGCCCTCGGACTGCTTATAGCTACCGTCATGCTCTTCATCAACAACGATCAGGCCTAAATCAGGAAGCGGGGCAAAAACAGCAGAACGTGCTCCGATCACCACATCGATATCGCCGCGCGCCACCTGCCTCCAGGCATCATAGCGTTCCCCGTCTGACAGCCCAGAATGCAGCACGGCCAGTCGAACGTCATGATCCTGAAACCAACTGCGAAAACGAGCAACCAATTGTGGAGTCAGGGCAATCTCCGGGACCAGAACCAGGGACTGGCGACCCAGTTCGAGGACCCTGGCGATTGCGCGCAGATAGACCTCGGTTTTGCCACTGCCAGTGATACCGTGCAACAAAAAAGAAAAAAAACATGCCGGTCCCTGCAAAGAATCTTCTATCTTGTTTACAGCCTTCTGCTGGGCGGGGTTAAGCTCGACAGGACGATGGTCATCGATGGCAACTTCTGCAAAAGGATCCCGACACTTTTCAATTTCTTCTACCTGTAAAAAACCCAGATCTTCCAATCTTTGCAGTACTGCATGAGGGGATGAAAAGTGTTGCCGCAACTGACTCAGACTGACCTGGTTCGCGGCGCGGATATAATCAAGGATTTCACGTTGTCGCACACCTTGAGGATACTCTTCACGAGGAGTTATTCGGTAGAGTTTGTCACTTAAAACAGTTGGTTTACTATCGATGCCCGAAAGGCCGGCGGGTAGTGCTGTTCGAACGGCCTGGCCCGGAGGATAGACATAATAACGAGCCGCCCGCAGATAAAAATCTGCATGGTTAGCTTGAAACAGTGGGTGGGGATCAATAACTTCGAGGACATTCTTTAGAGGTGCGTTGCCGGGCTCCACCCAGCCCATAACGTAACCAACCACCTGGCGACGCCCAAGAGGCACCCGGACCCGGCTGCCGATCTGGACTTCCGTCGCCAGCTCAGCAGGGATTGCATAACTGAGAATTTTGTCGAGGGGCGCAACAACGGCAATTTCTGCCGCCTGTGCATGTTGTGCTGTTGGGGTCACTGATAGCCTGTTCTTATTTTCTGGAAACAATAAAGATCACGCAAAGGCGCAGGGGGAAACTGCAAAGACCTTAAAGAGTGAAATTCAAGGACAAACGCGCTATTAACACCTAAAGGACAAAGGCTTAAAGGATTATGGTTTCGACGGAGACGTTTCCGTCGAAACCAGTGGCCTCTTCTCAGAGCCTCCGCGACTCTGCATTCAATTTTTCAGGTTTTCTGCTTGAGTCAGGCAGAGGCTTAAGCCGCACCGTTACCAAGAACCTGGTCAGCAAGCTGGCTCGCAAACTCACGACATTCACGACGATCTTCTTCGGTTGGTGAGAAGCGCAAGGTCAAGCTGGGAACCGGCAGTTTGAAGCGCAGACCTTTCAACCTCTCCTCGATCATTTTTACCGCTTCACCACTCCAACCGAAAGAGCCAAAGACTCCGGCAATCTTAGCCTTGGGTGTCACCAGAGAAAAAAGAGAAAGAGCGTGCCAAGCCTGTGGTGGCGCATCACGGTTGATGGTTGCACTACCGACCAGGACCAAGTCAGCCAGCTCCAGCTCATCGCGAAGATCGCTGTCGCGCATCTCACACATACGCAGTTCGACGACGTTGAAACTCTTTGCTTCAAGCTCCTCGCGTATGGTTGCTGCCATAGCACGGGTATTGCCGTGTGAAGAGAGCGTCAACATCAAGGCCCGGGGGTTTGGCTGTTCCGGGGGCAGGGCTGACCAGCGTCGATAGGAATCGATCACAGCAGCTGGATCAATACGGCGGATCGGCCCGTGCGAGGGACATATCAGTTTCAGATCCAACCCTTCAACCTTGGCAACCGCAGCACGAACCTTGTCTTTAAATGGCCGCATGATGCAATCGAAATAAAAATGAAAATCCTGAGAGAAATCGGGGATTTCATCATCAAAGAGCTTGCTGGCACAGTAATGGGCGCCAAAAGCGTCACAGGGGAACAACACGGCATCTTCGACCAGATAGGTAAAGATGGTGTCAGGCCAGTGCAGGTAAGGCGCCAGGATAAAACGTAAGGTGCAGCCACCCAGGTCAATTTCATCACCATCGCTGATCACATGGGCGTTGAAGGGTTTGTTCAGAAGCTGACCAAGGAAATTCTGGGCCGGACGGGAGCAATAGACCGGCAGATCGGGTCGTTTTTCAAGCAGGCGACCGAGGGCTCCGGAATGATCAGGTTCGGTATGACTGATAACAACCAGATCGATCTGGTCCAGACCGACGGCAGCTTCGACCTTGGCAAAAAACTCATCACTAAAAGGTAATTTAACGGTATCGATCAAGGCCGTTTTCTGCTCACCACGAACCACGTAAGAGTTATAAGTCGTGCCGTTGTGTGTCGGGAAAAGTTCATCAAATATTTCCAGGTCGGGATGCCTGACACCGACCCAGGAAACATTGCTGGTGACTTGCTGGTATTGCTCCATAACTTGTATCGCCTTTCCTTTTCAGTATTGATTCATTTATAATCATCGAAGATGCAACGTTTAAAGATAATACAATCGGGGCATTCTGGCAACTGCTGCACAACAACTTTTGGCAGGTTAATTTGAGATTTTTGGGTCGCCGACAACAAGGTGTAAGTAGACGCCAGTTCCTGTCTCTGGGGATGACCGGAATAGCAGGCACGTTTCTGGCGGACACTGTATGGTATGAACCGCAGGCGCTACAGGTGGAACGCATCCAACTGCCCATGGGCACGCCAGGGAACAAACGGGTTCGCCTGCTACAAATCAGCGACCTTCACATAAGTAATTACAACAGCTATTTTGCCAAAGTTGCCAGACAGGTCGAGGCCCTGCAGCCGGACCTGATTGTTCTGACTGGCGACTACTTGGAAGAACAACGCAATATCCGGGGTGTGCTGAGTTTCCTCAAAGAGTTGAAAGCCACCCACGGCATTTATGCTGTGCAGGGCAACTGGGAGTACTGGTCACGACTGGAGGGGGAAAACCTGCGCAGACATTTTGCAGGGGTCGGGGTTAAATTACTGATCAATGAACGATCAGATCTGGAAATCAACGGGCACGCCATGTCAATCTTCGGCCTGGACTATCCATCATCAACAGATCATCTGTCCCGTTTGCAAGAAGAAGTTGATCCGCGGCGGTTCAACTTGCTCTTATCCCATGTCCCGGCCTTTTCCCATGAACAACTCAACAAGGACATCAGCCTGATTCTGAGCGGACACACCCATGGTGGCCAGGTTCGCCTGCCCTTCCTGCCGCCCTTCTACCTGCCGCGTTATTCAGGGCGCTTCGTGTCCGGATTCTATACGGTCAGCCAGCACCGGATTCCACTTTATGTCAGTCGCGGTGTCGGCACCAGTGTACTGCCGCTGAGGTTTTTCTGTCGACCAGAGATTGGTCTTTTTGAACTTGGTGGTCAGGAAACCAGCTGAGAGCCCAGACAATTATGGGGTCACAATAAACTTCATTGTGACCCCATAATTAAACCTATGTTTCGCAGTGCGTTTTCTTTTCAAC
This sequence comes from uncultured Geobacteraceae bacterium, assembly GCA_964638305.1. Taxonomy (GTDB): domain Bacteria; phylum Desulfobacterota; class Desulfuromonadia; order Desulfuromonadales; family BM103; genus M0040. The sequence goes on from CAZXBD010000320.1 coordinate 8,337, forward strand.
TCTGGATTGCGTGCAGCCGCCGGAAAAAGTCAGGCTCAAACTGGTTCCAGAAATCCCTGCAAACGAGTAAGTTCGGCGACCAACTTGCTGAAATCATCACCATTAAGACTCTGTGCCCCGTCACAGAGAGCCTTATCCGGGTTGGGATGAACCTCTACCATGATCCCGTGCGCCCCGACGACAATCGCCGCCTTGGCCATCGGTCCGACCAGATTTCTTCGTCCGGTCGCATGACTCGGATCAACCACAATCGGCAGGTGACTCATTTCATGAATCAGGGGAACGACACTTAAATCAAGCGTATTGCGGGTGGTTTTTTCAAAAGTCCGGATCCCTCGCTCACAAAGTATGACGCGTGAATTCCCTTCCGCGAGAAGATACTCGGCTGCCGAGAGAAATTCCTCGATGGTGGCGCTCATTCCCCGCTTGAGCAAAACCGGATGGCTAAGTTTACCAACTTCCTTAAGAAGATCAAAGTTCTGCATGTTGCGAGCGCCAATCTGTAAAACATCCGCATATCGGCAGATAACATCCAGCTGTTCAATACGCATCACTTCGGTGATCACCGGGAGCCCTTCAGCATCTCCAGCCTGGCGCAGGTACTTCAGGCCCTCGATGCCAAGGCCCTGGAAGCTGTGCGGCCCGGTACGCGGCTTGAAAGCTCCGCCACGCAACATATGGGCACCGTTCTCTTTGACCAGGCGGGCAGCAGCCATCATCTGCTCTTCACTTTCCACCGTGCAGGGACCGGCAATCAGCACGGGCGGGTGTCCGTCACCGAATTTGACGTCACCAACTTCAACAATCGTCGGTTCGGGGTGAAAATCCCTGGACACCAGTTTGTATGGTTTGCTGACATGGATAACCTCACGAACCCCCGGAAGCTCGCGAATCGTCGTATCATCGACATAGCCCTGGTTACCGAGAACACCAATGGCCGTCCTCAAACTGCCAGGGATTGGCTCTGCCCTCAGGCCCATTAATTCGACGGCATCTGTAACCGCCTGGACCTGCTCAAGCGTTGCCGAATGATGCATTACTATCAACATGAGAAAAACTCCTTGAATTTCGATTTTACCCTGAACAGTCTGAAGCCTTGAAGATCTTGAAACCTTTTCCGCAGGTAAGATTACTTTGGCAAAGCTATGATTTCAAGTTCTTTCCCCTTTCCCTGCTTGGCGAACAGTTTGATTTTCGCTATGCTAGCAGTCTGTCGGACTATCAGGGCTGAAGCGAAAACTTGGATGTTTGAGACTAGATTTTGGCTCATTTGAGAGTAATAGCCGTAGCTATTGGTCGAAAAGGAGCTGTAATATAGGCCAAACAGACGAATTTGCAGCCAGTTTATTGATTGTCCGACAGGCTGCTAGGTTATTAATTGGGAGCTTTGAAAGGACATCATGCACCGGACCTTGTTGACCCTTGTAATCATTTCCCTACTGAGCCTCACAGTACCCCTGGCCTACGGGGAGGAGCGGGAGGCTGACCTGGCACGTCAATTAATCAATTCCCAGGGCTGCAGAGCCTGTCATGCCCTGGAAGGTAACGGCGGAGTCATCGCAAACAGTTTTGAAAAAATGCGCAAGGATCTATCCCGGCAGGAGATAAGACAGCAACTGGTCAACCCATCACAGAAGCACGGCAGAGGCACCATTCCGGACTTCAGTCACCTGTCAGAACCAGAGATTGATTCCCTGGTCAACTTCATAAAGCCAGAGTCATAACAATATGATTCTACAACTCAACAAAAGCCTCTAAAGGTTTGACGCAGAAGGCGCAAAGGGAACCTTCTTTCAAGACAAAAAGATAAATTAATCGCGGATAAAGACAAGAGAACATTCCCCTCTTAGGTTCGTCCCTAAAATATTTACACTTTGCTTCTTTTCTCGCTTTTCTTTACGTCTTTGCGTTATCTTTTCGTCTTAAAACCTTTCGTGCAACTGGAAGAGAAAATGACGCAACGTATTATCCCGATAACTTCCCCTAATTTTATTGCAGACAGGACTCCGGACAAACCGCTGGACTGGTCGGCCACCTTCGGTAACAACCGACCCCTGGCCCTTGAAATTGGCTGTGGTACTGGCCATTTCGTTCGTGAGCAGGCTCTTAAACGGCCGGAAATCAATTTTCTCGCCATTGATATATACAACAAAGGGTGCCTGAAAACCTGTGCGAAAATTGATGGGGCCGGCTTAAGTAATGTCCGCGTCATGCGCACTGAGGCCCGCTGGCTGCTGGGAAAAGCTCTGCAACCGGAAAGCCTCGCGGCTGTCTACATCAATTGTCCTGACCCCTGGCCCAAGAAACGACATCGAAGCAGGCGGTTGGTTAACCGGGAGTTTCTCCTGACGATGGCCCAATACCTGATGCCGGGCGGAGATTTCTTTTTCAGTACTGATTTTGACAATTACGCAGAGGACGTCTCCGAACAGATCCGTGACTTAACAGGATATCGCAACATGTTGCAGAAAGACTGGACAGATAGTTTGCCCGGCTATCCGACTTCCAAATACATGCAGCGTTTTATCGAAAAAGGTCAGAGTATTTATTTCATTCACCACCAACGAGACGCAGCAGTGTCACGCCAGGAGCTACCGGCTCCCGCGGTACAGCGCGGCTATCGCTTCGACTGGCAAAAATCTGAAAATGGCTGAATTTCTCACCTCGCAGATCCCGGGAACGGGTGGCACTATCCGCCAGAGCCTGGAAGACTTCCAGGTCGAAGAGATCCCCCTCTACGAGCCTTGCGGAGAAGGAGATCATCTCTACTTGACCGTTGAGAAGTCCGGTCTGACCACCTATGACTTGCTCCGGGAGCTGGCCGGTGCGCTCAACTGCAATGAACGTGACCTGGGTTACGCCGGGCTCAAGGATGCCCGGGCAATCACCCGACAGACTGTCTCCGTGCCATTACGCAAGCCGGAAGACGTCAAAGGACTGCAGATCACCGGTGTCAAAATCCTCTCTGCTCGTCTGCATCGCAATAAACTCCGTCCTGGACACCTGGCAGGGAATCGCTTTCGGATCCGGATTCGTGGGACGGCCCCCGACTCGCTGGCACATGCTGAATCAACTCTCGGCATACTTGAGGACATTGGTGTGCCCAATCGCTTCGGCGATCAACGTTACGGTGCCCTGGGGAACTCCCACCGTGTCGGCAAAGCAATCATTCACGATGACTACAATAAAGCCGTCGATGAAATCATCGGCAACCCGTTAGAGATTAAACATGCCGGCTGGAAGAAAGCAGCCGAAGCGTATCACTCCAGGGACTTGAAAACTGCGATTGAAAAACTGCCCCGCCACTGCCACCCGGAACGGCGCCTTCTCGAAACATTGAGAGAAGGCAAAAGCTCTCGCGAGGCGGTGTGCGCCATGCCCCGAAAATTGCTGAGACTCTATCTTTCAGCGTACCAGTCAAGCCTTTTCGATTGTCTGGTTGAGATGCGTCTGGCCACGTTGGAACGGATATGGCCTGGCGATTTGGCATACAAACATATCAACGGCGCATGCTTTCTGGTGACTGATGCGGCAGCAGAGCAAACACGTGCCGATACTTTCGAAATCAGCCCTTCGGCACCATTGTTCGGATACAAGACCAAACTTGCCGAGGGCCAGGCTGGTCTGCTGGAACAAAGTCTTCTGGACAAGGAAAAACTCACCCTGAAATCATTTCGGCTATCCGGCGGACTGGCCATGGAAGGTGAGCGACGACCCTTGCGGGTACCACTGCAGACCCATGAATGTACAACAGAGGAAGATGATTTGCTTCTTTCGTTTTCATTACCAAAGGGAAGTTTCGCAACTACAGTGCTTGATGAAGTCATGAAAACAGAAAGCCCTGACTGAATTGGCAGAAGCCTTGCATTAATTCATGCCAAGCCAGGCATTCCTGTCTTTTGTTTTAGCGGCATCGTTGTCGCTTACCTAGAGGAGTTCAAGGCCATGTCACAAACAAATGGAGACCCCCCAAATAAGAGGGAGGACCTCCGCGTCAACTTTTTCCGCCCACGCCCCGGTTTCATGCGCAAAGAAGTGACTATTATCTGGATTACCCTTGCCGCGTGGGCAATCATGACCTTCGGCATGCCCATTCATCTGGCAATCACCCACAGTGATCCTGCCGAGATACTGACCAAAGTCCCTTATATCTTCGGTATTCCTGCCTACTTCTGGTTCAGCGGACAATTTCTGATCCTCTGGTTTATTTTTCTCTGTTTTTTCTTCAATGTCATGATCGACTGGCTATCATCCAGTTATCGCAGACGGCGCTAGGAGAGTGGTGATGATAGAGTCTTCGGTTAAGTACACACCATTTTTCCTGCTTGGCTGTGTCCTTGTATTCTCTCTGATACTCGGTCTGCTCAGTCGTCGTCATGAAAAGGGCGGCTACGGCGTCCAGGTGAGGTCAATCGGCCATGCCAACATTGGGGCCGCAATCGCTTCAAATTGGATGAGTGCCGCATCCTTTCTTGGTATTGCAGGTGTATTTTTTCTGCACGGCTATTTTGCTTTTGCCTACATTCTTGGCTGGACCGGCGGCTATGTTCTCCTGCTGGTGCTGATGGGCAGTCAAATCCGTCGATTTGGCAAATATACGGCCCCGGACTTTGTCGAGGCACGTTACGATTCCTCGGTCGCCCGGGTTTTTTCTGCCGTCATCGCAATTGTTATCTCCCTGATCTATTGTGTTGCCCAATATAAGGGAATTGGTCTGATCTTCGCCTGGATGTTCGGTATCGAGTATACCCAGGCCCTGATTTTCGGTGTTTTCATAACAATTGTTTTCCTTACCGTCGCCGGTGCGCTGAAAGCCTCACGCAATCAGCAAATTCACTATCTGGTCCTTATTCTGTCTTTTGTCATCCCACTGATGTTGATTGCAAAAAAACTCGGCTACAACTGGCTCGTGCCGCAATTCAGTTACGGCAAAGCGTTACAGGATCTTCCGGCACAGGTCTCCAGCAGCTATCTTTACCCCTGGACTTTCGGCACACCCTACGAATGGATTGCCCTCTGTTTTACCCTGATGGTCGGCACAGCAGGTCTGCCGCACGTGCTCTCCCGCTTTTATACGGTTCCAAACAACCGCGACGCCCGTTGGGGCGTCGTCTGGGGACTTTTCTTCATTGGTTTACTCTACTGGAGTGCCCCCGCTTTCGGTGCCTTCGCAAGATCCTGGCTGACAACATCAGGAACCACTCTTACCCCGGCCGAGGCACATGCACTGGCTGACATCATCGTTATTAAAGCCGCGGAATGGGTCGGACTCAATGAGGTCATAGTCAGCGTTCTGGCCATCGGTGGCATTCTCGCTGCCATCAGCACCATCACCGGGCTGCTGGTCTCTGGAGCCGGAGCAATTTCCTACGATATTTACTACCGCCTGATCAACCCGAAGGCCAATGAGAAGCACCTGTTGATAGTCGCCAAGGGCTCGCTTCTAGTTCTGGCGCTCCTCGTGCTCGTCATTGCGGTCAACCCTCCCGGGCTTATTGCCCAGATCACAGCCGTCGCCTTTGCTCTCGCAGGCAATACACTCTTCCCGGTTTTTCTCCTTGGCATCTGGTGGGATCGAGCGAACAAGTACGGTGCAATTGCCGGTATGCTGGTCGGAACCGTTGTTACCTTTGCACCGATTCTGTTCGGCCATCTAAGCCCCATGCTATTGGCAGTGCTGCCACCGACCTCCTCGGCACTCATAGGAGCACCGCTTGTTATCCTGACCATGATTATCGTTTCCCGTCTGACGCCTCCGCCACCGGATCATTTGAGACGTTTCCTGGTCGAGAAGGTACACAGCCCCTGAAACAAGCACCTGGTTGATTGAACCGGCATTGACCTCCTTATCAGCCTTGCAGTAATGTTCTGAAAAATTAAAATCACGTTTTATTGTAACGATAACGATTCTACCAAATGAAGCTGATCTTATCTGCAGGAAGTCTCTACACACTACCGTCCCCCCTGGTTTTTGAAATGGCCAGGGATGTCGGCTTTGACGGTATGGAAGTTATCATTAACCATGACTTCGCCGGCTCGCAGGCCCTCGCACACCTGCAAGAGTTACAGAGTATCCTTCCTGTCCTTTCCATACATGCGCCTTTTTTTGAGGTCGATGGCTGGGGGAACAAAGCAGATCAGTTGAAACGATGCGCGGAGCTGGCCCTGGATGCTGAAGTCCCGTTGATCAACTTCCACCCGCCAAACTGGCTTTTTTTTGAATTCGGCTTTTGGAGATGGCTAAAAAAAATCGAAGACTTTCAGTCTGAGATTGGCCAGGACGGCGTCCTGATCACTATTGAAAACATGCCCTGCCTGCCGCAGTTCAAGATGAACCCCTACCTGCTGTCGAAAATCGACAACATGGTCCGTTTCATGGAGGAAAGGAATCTCTACCTGACTTTTGACACTGCTCACTGCGGCTCAATGCATACAGATTTTCTCGGTGACTTTCACCAGTTTTACGATTCGGGCAGGATGCGCAACATTCATTTTTCCGATTACGGCAACGGCCGGGAGCACCTCCTGCCTGGCCACGGAGCCCTCCCGCTGACGCGTTTTCTCAACCACTTGAGAGAAACCAGCTACGACCATGCCCTGGTGCTGGAGCTCTCGCCTTATGAATTTCCAAAAGAACCGGAAATGATCAGGGAAACCTTGATTGAAATCTTTGACTATTTGCGACAGGAAACCAAGCACTCTTCACCCTGAGCAGGCGAAACGACGGGGAAAAATTGCAGGGCAAAAGGTTAACGAACAATATAGACAGAGCAGTGGGCGTGGAGAGAAATTTTCGTGGAAACACTCCCTAGCAGGGTGCGTTTCATACGACCCTTACCAGAAGAACCCACAACAATCACGTCACAGTTCTTCTCCTCGGCCATCAGCATCAGTTCTTCGGCAGGATCACCATACACAACCAGCGACTCCAATTGAACCTCGGCTTCCGCTGCCGTTTTCTCAACCACATAGAAGAGACGGTCGCGCTTTTCCTGCCAGCCAGGCATTTCAGTTGCGGGTTTGTCTGGGAAAAAATCAGTGAAAGACGGGGTTTTCATGCTGGGTAGAACCATCACAGCATAGAGTTGGCTTTTGAACTTGCTCCCTGAAATTGAGGCCAGGCGGACAGCCTCTTCTGCAGCTTTGTCAGATTGCGGTGAACCGTCAATGGCAACAATAATTTTCTTACTGAGTGTCAGCATGCTGAAGCCTCCTGGCAGCCAGTTGATCAAGAGCTCGAAAGGTCGCCTGAATTCATTAGACCGAATTTACCTGTCGGTCGTCGATGTGTCAACCACTCCATATTCAAGAAAAGGAACTAATCTGTTTGACTTCTATAAAACACTATTTTAAAATTGCAAAAACCTGTTACAGTGAGAAAGGGTTGTGGGCTTTCATGTGCAACCATTTATCACAAAAATATCCATTCTAGCTTGACAGTTAGTAGCGGTTTCGTTAGAAGTTGCTGGTTACGCATAAAGCTGGCGACCTTAACTAATTACCTAAAACCTAAGGATTTTCAGACAATGGCCAGGAAAGAAAAGTCCGAATATATCATTCAGGCAGTGTCACACGCTCTGGATCTGCTTGAACAGTTCCATGACGATGTGGATGAACTAGGCGTGACCGAACTCAGCAAGCGTCTTAAACTACACAAGAATAACGTTTTCCGCCTCTTGGCAACCCTCGAATCCCGAGGCTATATCGAGCAGAACAAAGCCACCGAGAACTACCGTCTCGGCCTCAAGGCCCTGGAACTTGGCCAGACCTTCATTAAGCAGATGGGACTGTTGCGCCAGGCGAAGCCGATTCTCGAAAAGATGGTTGCCGACTGCAATGAAACCTGCTACGTCGCTATTTTCAAAGAAGGGCATATTGTTTACCTTGACATGGTGGAAACAGACATGACCGTGCGCGTCGTCTCGCGGGTCGGTTCCCGCCTGCCATCCTACTGTACAGCCGCCGGAAAAGTTCACCTGGCCTTTATGTCTGAAGACGAGATCAACGAAATCCTACCGGAAGATACTTTTCAGTCTTACACTGATACGACCGTTACAACCCGTAAAGCTCTCCGTGAAGAGTTGCAACAGGTCGCCGAGCTGGGCTATGCCATTGACAATGAGGAACTCGATCTTGGCGTTCACTGCGTGGCCGCTCCTATTCGCGATTACACCCGCCGGATCGTCGGTTCAATCAGCATCTCCGGGCCGACCATGCGCCTTGAGCATGGGCG
>CAZXBD010000321.1:0-4926 GCA_964638305.1 uncultured Geobacteraceae bacterium
GGAAACCAGCCTGGGCTCATTAAAGTTGTATATCTACTATCTGCGCCAGAAGATCGAAGACCATCCCAAAAAGCCCTATTACCTGCTGGCAGAATGGGGTATTGGGTATCGACTGCGTAAGCCTAACAAAGATCTGGCTCCGTCACATGCCCAAGAGCCAAGCAGGTCAGCGGTATCGGTATATCAATCGCTGGTCTCAACCTGAGGACCGTGGCTTGAATATCAACCATCCACATTTTAAGGATGTCAAGGAGGAATCGCCCGTTGGGGTGAGGAAATGATGATGCAAATCGGGACTGACCAATGGGCTCGTTCTTTAGGTATAACGGTCTATCTCCGTTGGGCCAAGCGACTTGCGCTATTGGTTGGTCTGGTGTTTGTAGATCTGGCCATGGTTCTTTTGGGCTTCCGATTGGCCTATGCCATTCGCTTTGATACGGAGGTGTCCTGGTTTTTTCAGCATCAGAGCTCACAGCTTGATTTTTATCAACACCTGGTTTTCCTGTTTGCGCCTCTGTGGATCATCATCTTCGTGCTGTTTGGTCTGTATGAGTTTAAGAACCTATTCAGCGGATTGCGCGAGTATGTGCAGATCTTTAACGCCTGTACCCTGGGCGCGGTGATGATCGTCTTCTTTACCTTCATCGATCCTGATCTTGTCATTGCTCGGGCTTGGTTAATTCTTTCATGGCTCTTGACCACGCTGTTCGTTATCTCCGGACGTTTTGCCTTTCGACGTGTCATCCATTGGCTGCGCCGCCGCGGGTACTTTATAACAAAAGTGCTCATCGTTGGGGCCAATGAAGAGGGGCAAGCCATAGCCCAGCAACTTAAAGGCAACACCAAAGCCGGAGTTCGCATAGCTGGTTTTGCCGACAAGAGGTTTGCGGCCGATTACGAGTCGTCGTCGGGCCTGCCCATATTGGGTACTGTTGACAAGGTCACCACGCTGGTCAAGCAATATGATGTCCAGGAAATCATCATTGCTTCTACGGCCATAACCCGGACGGAACTGCTCAATCTCTATCAATCGCTGGATACCAACGATGTGCTCATTCGCCTATCATCCGGGCTGTATGAATTAATCACCACCGGGGTTGAAGTTCGGGAAATAGGTAATGTCCCGCTGCTTAGCATCAATAAAGTTCGTCTCACGGGGGCAGATCTGGTTTTTAAGAGAATACTAGACATTGTGGGCGCTGCTGTTGGACTGTTCTTAGCCCTGCCCATAATGGTTCTTATTGGGAGCGCCATTAAGCTTGACTCTCCGGGCCCAATCTTCTACCGGCGCCGAGTTATCGGTGTCGGTGGCAAACCGTTTGATGCCTTCAAATTCCGCAGTATGTACGTTGATGCCGATGAAAGGTTGAGCCAAGACTCCAATCTGAACCGCCAATTTAATGCCAACTTTAAACTTAAAGATGATCCACGGGTTACCCGCGTGGGACGGTTTATCCGCAACAAAAGCCTCGACGAGTTACCCCAACTATTCAACGTTCTAACGGGAAAAATGAGCCTGGTTGGTCCTCGCATGATTACCGAACCGGAGCGAAAACGCTATGGGAAGTGGGGGATGAATCTGGGTACGGTTAAGCCGGGCATGACCGGCTTATGGCAGGTTAGCGGACGCAGTGATTTGAGTTACAAAGAGCGCGTTAGGCTTGATATGCACTACATCCGAAACTACAGCATTTGGTTCGACATCTACTTGCTGTGGCTCACTATCCCGGCCGTGCTCAAGAGAAACGGGGCCTATTAGTCGATGAAAGGAATGATCTTAGCCGCTGGCGAGGGCCGGCGTTTGCGTCCTCTCACCAACCATATGCCCAAACCTATGCTACCCCTGGCCAAGCGGCCACTGTTAGAACATATCGTCATCCATCTACGAAATTGTGGCATTACCGACCTGGCCGTCAATCTGCATTACCTGCCAGCAGCCGTTATGGATTACTTTGGTAATGGCAGTAAATGGGGGGTAAGCCTGCGCTACTCTGTGGAGGAGCAGTTGTTAGGTTCGGCCGGTGGGGTAAAACGCTTACAAACCTTCTTTGATCAAACTTTCGTCGTTTACTATGGCGACGTTTTTACTTATGTCGACTTGCGCCAAATGGTTAACTTTCACCGGCACGTCGGTGCTCTGGCCACGATGGGACTATATCAGGTGCCCGATCCCTGGAATCGGGGGATTGTTCAACTTGATGAAAATAAAACCGTCGTTCGCTTTGTGGAGAAGCCTCCGCGTGACCAGAGCTTCTCCAATCTGGCCAACGCCGGCATTTATGTGATGGAACCAGAGCTGTTGGATAGGATCCCAGCCGCGCAACCCTATGATTTTGGACACGATCTGTTTCCCAGCCTGTTGGCAGAAGATGTCAAAATAGCCGGGTATGTTATCGAAGATGTTCTGATCGATATAGGCCTGCCGGAGACATATGAAGAAGCCGATCGTCTGGCCTCAAACGTACTCTCTGTGAGTGTTTAGCCTGTATCTCGCACCTGTTTTTATTGCCCAAAATTCACTAAGACGCCTGGTCAACTGGCGATCGGAGAGAAATCGATGAAGCTGAGCACCGATATAAAAACATATTTGAACCGGCTACAGGAGACAATTGCTAGTCTGCCAACGGAACTAATCGACCAGGCGGTGGCCACCCTGCTAGAATGTGCGCATACAGGTCACAGAGTCTTTATTTTTGGTAATGGGGGAAGCGCTGCTACCGCCTCACACTTTGCTTGTGATCTGGCTAAAAACACCGTAATTCTTGGGGCTCCTCCCTTTCGGGTCATAGCCCTGACCGATAATATGGCTCTGATGACCGCCTGGGCCAATGATACCGCCTATGATAATGTTTTTTCCGCTCAGCTTAGCCCGTTAGTGCAAGCGGGGGATGTCGTCATCGGTCTTAGCTGCAGCGGTAACTCCACCAATGTGCTTAAGGCTATGACCCTGGCCCGCCAACAAGGAGCAACGACCATTGGCTTTACCGGCGATCAAGGGGGGCAGTTGAAGGATTTGGTGGACTTATGTATTCTGGCCCCTAGCCCTTACATTGAACAGCAAGAAGATATTCATCTTATTTTAGAGCACTGTATTTGTGCGGCTATCCGGGATGAATTGTCACAACAGTATGCCCCCGTGCCCTATGAAATCACCTCTACTCAATCCTCTCCAGAAATAGTGGTGAGTTGATCTCATCTTGTCTGTCCCAGAAATTCGGACAGACAAGACAGGGGGTGCGGAGAATCCCCCAGATTTGTCCGGATTTCCTCATTGTCTATGGCCAGGGAAAGTTCTGGCTGCACCCCAGCTCATCGGCCATTTTAGGCGCCAGTTTCAGCCGCTAGACGGACCTCGCAGCTGCTGCAGAGACGCTATAGCCTACTTTAATTCTAACCATTTTCTTACTATATTCCTACAGCTTTATCATTAAGTGTTGTTAAACTCACACTAACAAAATTCAAACTATTTGTAAGCTGCTGGTGAGGAGAGTGCGGATTGCAAGCCATATTCCTAGATCGGGATGGCGTAATTTGTGAAAACAGATCCAACCACGTCAAGAGTTGGCAAGAGTTTCACTTTTTACCCGAGGTTAAAAATAGTATATTGGCTTTGAGTCAGCTGGGCTTTCCCCTTATTGTGGTTACTAATCAGGCTATTGTTGGTCGAGGCGTGGTCACAGCTAGCATAGTCGATGAGATTCACCAGCGTATGATAGCCGAGATTACAGCCTGCGGCGGACGTATTGACCGCGTAATTTATTGTCCCCACCGTCCAGAAGATAATTGCTACTGCCGGAAACCAAAGCCTGGCATGTTGCTGCAAGTAGCTCAAGACATGAATATAGATCTGCCCCGTTCCTATTTCATTGGTGATGCCGCTACTGATCTTATGGCAGCTCAACAAGTCGGTTGTCGGGCTTTTTTGGTGATGACCGGACGTGGATTTCAGCAATTGGAGCCTGCTCTCCAGGCCATGAGCGGACAGTTTAGCGTTGCCCGTGATTTGAAGGAAGCCGCCACTCAGATTATCAAGGCTGAAGCACAGCGTGTTCACAGTTCGGCACACCTGATGCCTGCCTTCTGACAATGAACAAGCAACTTCGTTACTATTTGGCGGGGCAAGCCTCTAGTTTTCCCAGATACATCTTAGAACAATTGATAATAGTTGCTGTTGGTTGGATACCAACCGTGCTGGGCATTGGTTTACGGGCCGTGCTCTATCGTTGGATCATGAAGCTCAATGGTACGCCGGCTATTGAGTCTGGGGTACGTCTGGCCTATGCCAGTAATATTAGCTTAGGGCCGGGTGTATATCTGGATAAAGGCGTCTACCTACACGCGCTGCCGGCCGGCATTACCATTGGTGAGGCCACATTTATTATGCATCACAGCATGTTGCATGTATTCAACTTTCGAAACTTACCCCAGGCCGGCATCACCATAGGCCGAAATTGCTTTATTGGTGAATTTAATGTGATCCGCGGACAGGGCGGCGTAACCATAGGCAATGATGTTTACACCGGGCCAATGGTGAAAATTGTGGCCGTTAATCACGTTTATGATGATCCTCAGCGCCCGATTCGTGAACAAGGTATTACCGCCCAGGGTATTGTGATTGAAGATGATGTCTGGCTTGGCGCCGGAGCTACGGTGGTTGATGGCGTAACGATTGGTCGCGGCAGCGTTATTGGCGCTGGAGCCGTAGTGACTACCGATATACCGCCTTACAGTATTGCTGTCGGTATCCCGGCCAAAGTGGTTAAAGATCGGCGGCAACTGGAGCAAAATAATAGTCATCAGCATCAGCCCAACGTGTTTTTTGGTGAACTGGAACAATTTCGGAGCGGATAACAGACATGCGACAGGGAGATCAATCAGTGAACAACAACATACTATCCGTTGTAATTCCGGCCTACAATGAAGAAG
>CAZXBD010000322.1:0-7924 GCA_964638305.1 uncultured Geobacteraceae bacterium
CTTCAAGGTAACCCGCAAAAAGAGCAAAACAAAACCCCATATCCGAAAACATGGGGTTTGTCAGTGATCTGAGGGCCGGTTCAATGAACCGGCCCTTTTTATTTAATCCTCAAGGAGGTCATTTTGTCGTAAGGCTTCGTAGAGAAGAATTGCTGCTGAATTTGCTAAGTTGAGACTTCGGACTGCAGGAGAAAAGATCGGGATTCGTAGTGCTCGATCTGCCTCTTGTTCTAAGAGTTCTTCTGGTAGCCCTAAGGTTTCTTTACCGAAAACCAGAAAGTCTCCTGGTTTGAAATCGGCCTTGGTATAGCTGCGCGTTGCTTTTTTGGACGTGAACCAATAGCGTGCCTGTGGGAATTCTGCTTGCACTTGTTGTAGCGAGTCCCAGCGGTGCAGTTTGACCTCTGGCCAGTAATCGAGGCCGGCCCGTCTGACCTGCTTGTCATCGATCGAAAAACCGAGTTTGCCGACCAGGTGCAGGTGGGTTCCGGTTGCGGCACAGAGACGCCCGATGTTGCCGGTGTTGGGCGGAATCTCAGGTTCGATCAAGACAATATTGAAGTGTTCATTCGTTTGCATGGCGCGGGAGGTTAGCACAAAGTTATGGGCTGCGCAAAAAGAAACGGCGGACAATGACTGCAAGCCGTTTACGAAACGTGGGGAATTAAAAACCAAAAGCCCTTTCACATAACGTGGAAGGGCTTTTCTTGTTGCTGTTTCTGAAAACAGGAGCTTTGTGTGGCTAAGTAGGCCACTCTAAAAGCTCTTCATTTTCCGGGTCAAAACTTGGAGAGGTCATAACCAGGAACCTCATTTTACCTGTCAGGCCATGCAAGGCACCCTTCGGAACCGCCACGATGCTTCCCTTGGCAGCTTCAAACTCTTTCCCGTCTACGTATATTGTTCCCGAGCCATCTAGCACAAAATACGCCTTGTCGCTTACATGGTTTAGGAACATCCCATGAACCCCGTCAAGATGCCCTTCTGCGACATCAAAGGCAAAAGTATCGAGAGTGAAGTGGGGGAAAATCTCTAGGGACGCATCTACTCTGCGTGGCTTGGTTTCAGTTGAGCGTATATGCATAAATGACCCTTCTCTGTTTTATCTAATACATAAGATTCCTGCATGAATGAACAAGCTCCCGTCAAAAATCGGCGGGAGCTTAAGGTTTGAAGTGTAGAGCCTTGAGACGCTAATTGTGCCGTGTTGATTCCCCCACGAAAGGTAAACGGCTTGCTTCCCGGCAGCCTTTTTTATTTTATCTGGTTATCTACTTCACTCAACTAACTTGTCGGGGCCAGCATCAGCCCCCTCCACGGAATTGGAGTTGATACCACCGCTTGCTGCATGATTCGCAAGAACCTTTTGCCGATGGATTTACATGTTCGCCGGTTGAAACGGAAAACATATTCGTCCAAGTAGCGTTGCAGATACTGCGGATCAAATCGTCCTTGGAAGGTTCCGAGGATGACCCGCTTGAACAGTGACGTCACCAAGTGGACACCTGGAAGAACACTTTCTTTGTCCTCGGCCTTGCTCTGGACAACGGCTTTATGAATGAAGCCTTCGCTTTGAAGGCCGCTATAGGCCGTCCAGCCATCGGTTGTGATCTGACTGCCAGGGTTGATGTTCGCTTTGATGAAAGAGGTCAATTCTGCAGCGCTACAGCATCCGATGACCTGTAGACGTAAACGGCCTAACTTTCGCCCTTGGCGTTCTATTGCTACGGCGACTTTGCATTTATGCTCGGCCCCTCGACCGCGTTGACCACTGCGTTCTCCGCCGAGATAGAACTCATCGACCTCGATTGTTCCAGATAGTTTGGCTCGATCAGAGAATACGGTGCAGTTTCGCAATTTTTGCAACCAGCACCAAGCGGTTTGATAGCTGCCCAACCCTAACAGGTCCTTCAGGGACGAGGCATTGACGCTGTTTTTGCTGGTAGAGAACCACCACAGCGCTTTAAACCAGAGTCGCATGGGCTTTCTCGTGCCGTGAAAAATAGTTCCAGCAGTCACTGACTGCTGGTGCTTACACTGGCGACAGAGGTAAAGCCCTCTTGACGTCATCCAGTAGTCGACATGGCCACAGCGGGGACAGCAGTACCCTTCTGGCCAGCGAAGTTGAAAAAGGTAATCGAAGCAGGCTTGCTCGGTATAAAACCTGCGGTCAAAATCAACTTCGTTTATTGGAAAATCTTCTCTCATCTCTGACCTCCCTTGCTGGTGATGAGGTCAGATTAAACCCGCTCCATGACATTTAATGTCTCAGGTGGAGCGAAGTGGATAACCATTAAGTCTTAAATAGATCTTGAGTCGTTCTCAGGAATTTCATTTGGTGGTGCGCGATGGTCGCATTGCCGCGCGCTCTTGAACCGTTCTCAAAAATTGTTAGTAATGCGAATGCTCGGTTTTGAAAAAACCTCACCCATAATTCTAATAAAAATTGGAGATATGATAACGGCGATTCTTAGCACAGATTGCCTGAAGGATTCCGCCCGAAGGGATTGTTTGTTGACTGGTTTTCAACTGGAATCGCCTGATTTGTTGTTACGGGAACTGTTTCGATTTGATTTTGCCGTCGTGCGTTTCTTTGTCGGGGCAGAGTTTCGATCACGTCTTGTCCTGTTCCTGCCCTTTGAACTGTCCGCATCCTGTGGCTTGCTGCCCCGGCGAGGTTTTTCCCCTACGTTATTTTGTTCAGCCGGTTTTTGTATCAGCTTCGGCTTTTTCGGTTTCTTCGGCCGCGCTTTTGTTTGGCGGGTCAGCGGGACTTTGTGGCTCGGGACAAAGCCGGTCTCAACTTCGCGAACCAGGGTCTGTTTGATCAGGGATTCGATGGCGGCCAGCAGTTTGGCTTCATCGGCACTGACCAGTGAAATTGCTTCGCCCTGAAAACCGGCCCGGCCGGTGCGACCGATACGGTGGATGTAGTCTTCGGCAATTTTTGGCAGGTCGAAATTGATCACGTGTGGCAGCTCGTTGATATCGAGACCACGGGCGGCAATGTCGGTGGCCACCAGGGTACGGGTTCTGTTGGTCTTGAAATCTTTCAGCGCTCGCGTGCGTAGTCCCTGGCTCTTATCACCGTGGATAGCAACGGCCGAAAGATTATCGATCTTCAGTTGGCGAACCAACGCGTCAGCGCCCTTCTTGGTCTTGGTAAAAACCAGCACCTGCGACCAGTTTTGGTTGCGGATCAGATGGCTGAGCAGCGCTGGCTTTTTGCTCTTGTCAACTTCATAGATCCACTGCTTGACCATTTTAGCCGTGGAATTTCGCGGGCTGATATCGATCTGCAGCGGCTTGCTCAGCAGGCTTCTGGTCAGCTTGCGGATTTCCTCAGAAAAGGTCGCCGAAAAAAGCAGGCTCTGCCGCCGTTTCGGCAGCAAGGTCATGATTTTTCCGATCTCATCGCTAAAACCCATATCGAGCATACGATCGGCCTCATCCAGCACCAGGGTTTCAAGCTGGGTAAACTTGACGGCATTCTGGCTGGCCAGGTCGAGCAGCCGGCCCGGTGTGGCCACCAGCAAGTCGATCCCACCGCGCAGTTTCATCATCTGCGGATTAATCTTCCCCCCGCCGTAGACCACGCACGATTTAAGCGGTAGATGCTTGCTGTAGCTTGTAACATTCTGGGCGACCTGGACGGCCAGCTCACGGGTCGGCGTCAGTACCAGTACGCGTACCTGGTTCGCCTTTACTTTGGGGCCTTCGCTCAGGCGTTGCAGTAGCGGCAGGATGAAGCCGGCTGTCTTGCCGGTGCCGGTCTGCGCTGCGGCCATCAGGTCTTTGCCGTCGAGAATCGCGGGGATGGCCTTACGCTGGATCGGCGTCGGTTTGCTGTAGCCGCTTTCATCGATGGCGCGGAGGATCGGCTCGGACAGTCCGAGGGAAGCGAATGACATGGCTGGTTTCTCTTTTTTTTGGGTTGAGTTTGTAGTCGTGACTTAAGTCTGCGACTTTCTCACGAGTGGCGCAATGCTGCAGCTCTGTTCGCCGTTACTCAGCCAGATTTCTCCATCCTGTACGGTACATTGCAGCTGCATGTTGCGTTCAGCCAGTTTGCCTAGCACCTTGCTCGCCGTCTCGGGGATTTCAATAATATGGAGGTTGCCAAAACGCTGCAGCTTATCGTTGTTTTTCTGCCACCAGAGATCGGCGCCTCGGCCACCGTAGCTGTAAAGATAAACCTGTTGGGAGCGATTGCAGGCCTTGCGCAGCCGCCGGTCATCCGGCAGACCGACATCGATCCACAGCTCAATTTCGTTGGTTAAGCTTATCTGCCAGAGATCCGGTTCGTCATCGGCGCACAAGCCCTTGGTGAAATTGAGCTGTTCGCCGGCATGCAGGGCAAAGGCGAGCAACCGTACCATCATCCGTTCGTCGGTCTCTGACGGGTGCCGGGCCAGGGTTAGCGGGTGCTCGGCGTAATAGTTACGATCCATATCTGAGACCTGCAGATTAGCTTTGAAAATTGTGGCAGACAGAGCCATAGAATATCCTTAAATGTTGCCCCTTACAGGGTGTTGCGTAGCGCAGTTCTTGAAGCTTTGTCGACGAGGCTGAACAACCGATCAACCTCTTCTTTTTGTTTGGCCGGCAGGTGGCCCCGCACTTTTACCAGTTGACAGTTCAGCTGATCGCTCAGGCGATAAAATTCCCGGTAGAGCTGGTAATTGTTAAGCCGCCGCCCATTCTTGGCCCGATAATCGTTCTGCTCCAACCGATCACGTCTGCCCGGCAGGCTGATAATATTTTGCGAATCTGTATAGACCGTCAGGCTGCAATCTATGGGTAGAATGTCAGCGAGCGCCCAAAGCAGCGTCTGCAATTCAAGCTTGCTCGAAGAGGTCTGCTCAAAGCGCTGCACCTTGACTTGCGACTTCAGTTCCGGCAGCGAAAGTCCCGATTCTGTCACCAGTAGATATGCTCCGTAGCCGACCTTAGACTGGTTGCTCACGCTGCCATCAGTAAAGAGGATCAATTCATTCAAGGACTAGCCGATCCTTTTTACCGCGAGGTACAGATCTTCGACCTGTTTTCTTGCCCAAGGAGTTCTACGCAGAAATTTGAGGCTCGATTTTACTGAGGGGTCGTTGTTGAAGCACCTGATGTCGATCTGTTCGCCCAATTCTTCCCAGCCGTAATAGTCAACCAGACTGGTGACGATCTTCTCCAGGGTGATGCCGTGCAGCGGATCATTATTTTGTTGTTCACTCATCTGTCGGGATTGTCCTTATTTTGTAAGAGCTTGGCTGCAGGGGAGTGTAGTGGTGATGGCATATATATGCAAGCGGATACGGGGACATTTTACATCTGAGCCATTTGATTTGTTCTCAGAATGTGTCATCCTAGCTGCGGTCAAGATAACGCACGATTTAAAGAAGCAGCACGGATCAGGAGAAAACGTGAAATCATCACCACAGCTTTGTTTGCTGGATGGCTCCAGTTACATCTACCGCGCCTATTACGGTATTCGCGATCTGGCCACCACTGGCGGGATGCCGACGAATGCCATCTTCGGTTTCACCAGGATGCTGCTCGACCTTTTACGGGAGAACCGCCCCGATTACCTGGCCGTGGTCTTCGATCGCCCCCGTGAAGAAACCTTTCGTCGCGAAATCTATCCTGAATACAAGGCGAACCGGGACGAGATGCCCGAGGATCTGGTGCCGCAGATTTCTTACATCAAACAGATGGTGCAGACCCTCAATATTCCTGCTCTGGAAGCCCCCGGCTTCGAGGCTGATGACCTGATTGCGACTTTGGCCCGTCAGCACGCTGCTGACGGACTCGAGGTGACGGTTGTCACCGGAGACAAGGATTTGTTGCAGATTGTCAACGAGCGGATCTGCTTGCTCGATACCATGAAAGATAAGCGTTCCGGTCCACAAGAGGTACTTGAGCGCTTTGGTGTCGGTCCAGAACTGGTGCCAGATGTGCTCGGTTTGGCTGGTGATACTTCGGATAATATTCCTGGGGTTCCCGGCATAGGCGAGAAAACCGCTGCCGGGCTGATCCAGCAGTTCGATTCTCTCGAAGGGGTCTTCAAGTGGCAAAGTTTGGTCAACGGCAAGAAGCGCCGGGATAACTTAAAAAATTATGCCGACCAGGCGCGGCTCTCAAAAAAACTGGCGACCGTTCGCTATGACGTGCCGCTGGACGTTGAGCTTGCCGAACTGAAGTGTCAGCCGCCGAACCTCTCGACCTTGATCCCACTGCTTCGGGAACTGGAATTTGAGGGTCTGGAGATTGCTTTTACCCCGCCGGAAGCAGGTGTGGTTGAGCTGTACAGCGATGGCTCAGGCAGAGACTCAGGACCTGGGGGCTATGGCGTGGTGCTGCGCTATGCCGAGCACGAAAAGGAATTAAGCGGCTTTGAACCGGTCTCCACCTCGCAGCGGATGGAGCTTATCGCGGCAATCAAGGGGTTGGAAGCTCTGAAGAACCGCAGCCGGGTACGCGTTTTCAGCGATTCCCAGTATCTGGTGCGCGGAATGAACGAATGGCTTCACGGCTGGATCCGTAAGGGACGACTGGAAGAACCGGGCGCTCTCAAAAATCAGGATCTCTGGCAGCAGCTGGCGGTCCTGTCGCGTAAGCATGAGGTTGACTGGCAATGGGTGCGCGGCCATGCCGGGCATCCCTTTAACGAACGCTGTGACAAACTGGCAAAGCGGGCTGCTGAAGCCGGAACGCAGACGGTCGAAGAAGGGAATCCGACGGTCGCTTCCTCTGCGGAAAGTCTATCGGAAGAGCAGGGGAGTGCTGTGGTGACCGCTGCGGCGGAACCGGTCCCGGTTGCCGATTGGGAAGACGCCGAATATGCTGACGATGATGGTCAACTGCGACTCTGTTAATATTGTTCCCAGCTGAATACTTTTCAGGGGCTGAGTATGAAAATACAGAAATTGACCGAACAGCACCGTGCCAAGGCCTATGCCCTTTTACGTCGTGCTTTTCCTGGCAGTGAATACGAAGCGACCTTGGTGCAGAAACTCCACGAAAATGATAAGCCGATCCATGAATGGGTCTGTATTCATACTGGTAAGGCGATTGCCTACATCGCTTTTACCTATGCCTATCATGACCGCAGTATCTGTGGTTTGCACCTGGCGCCGATGGCCGTCTCACCCGAATTTCAAAAACAGGGGGTCGGCTCGGAGTTGCTCCGATTTGCTTTGAGGCAAGAAGTTATTAAAATTCAGACCCTCTTTGTTCTCGGCGAGCCGGGCTTTTATAAGAAGTTCGGCTTTGAACCCTGTAGCCAGCCGATTTGCCCCTATGATAAAAGCAATGCCAATTTTCTGAGTATCAGAAATGCCGGTAGCAGCTTTACGGTCGGCTACGAAGCTGAATTTAAACCCGCCCCTAAGTCAGTCAAGTCGCCAAAGACTCCCCAGCGATCCAAACCTAAAGGGAAGCAGCGGCGTTGAGGCTGGGCTGCTCTGGTATCTTTACAGCTTCGCCAACGCCTGTTGCACATCGGCTTTCAGGTCGATCACATCTTCAAGCCCGATATTCAGGCGGATCATCCAGCGATCATGATAGCGGGAGATCTCAGACTGGGCGAACTTGCCGGCCGTCACCAGACTTTTGAATCCACCCCAGCTGTAGCCGATGCCGAACAGTTCCAAATTATCGACAAAGCGGGCCACTGCCGCTTCATCATAGTCCGGTTTTAAGACGAGAGAGAAAATTCCCGAGGCGCCGGAAAAATCGCGCTGCCAGATGGTATGCTCCGGATGGCTCGGCAGGGCAGGGTGCAGAACCGTTTCAACGGCCGCTTCGGTTTGCAGCCACATGGCCAGCTCAAGGGCGGCGGTTTCATGTTGCTGCAAACGCACCTTCAAGGTTTTCAGTCCACGCAGTGCCAGGTAGCAGGCTTCTTGGGGGGCAAAGATCTCCAATGCCCGGC
>CAZXBD010000323.1:0-9574 GCA_964638305.1 uncultured Geobacteraceae bacterium
GAGGCGGGGTCTTCAGTCGCCCGGCTGTTGTCGATCAGGAACAGGATCTTGGGGTGCACACGTTCGGCAGGCGCACCGAGATAGATGGCCGCGTCGCCGACAAACGAGTCGGGGGCAGCGAAAGCCGCAAACGGAAAGCCCGGGCCGAAAAGCATAACAACGGTAAGGATGGCACTGATCACGCGCCTCATAACCCACTGACCGGGGGTATACCAACGTTTTTTAATTGTCCAGCGGCTCATAATCAACCTCCTCCCGAGGTACGGAATATCTGATCATCATCCATCTTGAAAAGTCTTACAATGCTGGCGTCGATGTGGGTCGTTTTATCGAAAGTGCCGATGGTAGAATTATTGCTCGACGTTGTTTTCGCATTGACATGATAAAGGTTGGCGCCAAACTCACTGCCGTGCATGGCGGCCATGTGAGGAGGCAGGGTGCGCGGGCCCTTGTCGGTAACAGTGCCCTTCATTATCGAGCCATTACCTGAGCCGTCTATAATGGTACTGTGATACACACCCGCCACGTCGGTCCCGTTTGCATCTTTTACCAAGGTGGTCCCATCAGCAAGGTCAATGGCTCCGGAGACCGCAAGGTTAATGATAATGTCACGATTCATGGCATATTCAACGGTGCGGTCAGCGGCATAAAGCGCCCTCTGGCTCGGTACCGTGGCACTAGAAGCTTTCAAACCCTCCGTTGAAACCCGCATCACCACAGCACCGAGGATACTGAGAACTACCAGAAAGCCGATGGCCAACAACAAGGCCATCCCCTTTTGCCGATTGTCCGATTGCAGCGTCGTAAATTTCATAATCAATCCTCAAAGATTCAGCAGCTAGTTAACATTGCGGAGTTTGACAGAGGTTTCTATTGCCCGGCGTTTCTCATCAGAGATGGCATCGTCTTTGAGGGCCCTGGTCTGTCCGGTCAACTTGACATCAACCCGTTTGACACGCCCCTCAGCCGTATAATCGTAATCAAAGAAGCTCGGGCCACCGACAGTGGTGTCGCTGGTATCAAGATTACGGGCCAAAAACTGCACCTGATTGTTAACCGTTCGCCTCAACTCACCGTTACTGAGAGTGTAGCGAATCGTCTGCAATGCTGGCGCACTCACATCCCTGACTCGAATCATTACCGTTTCCTCAAGGATATCGGATAGCAGCAGCGCGCCACTGGTAATATTAATTGTACTGCCACTTGACGTCAGAACAGTGTAAACCCTGTCTTCAGGATTTCCTGTGTCTTTCTTGACTTCAGTTCCGGTCACAGGCTCAAATAGACGCACCCTGGAACCAACGGGAAAATTCTCGACCATCTCGGAGTCCGTCACGGTAAGGGCCACATCACCCGGGACACCACCCACAATGGAAATCCGCGCAAAGTCACTGCCAACGGCACGTGTGCGAATAATAAAATCAGCACTGTTTTCAGTGCCACCGGAAGTCGGAGTGTCAACATAATAATCAGGAGCAGCATCAGGAAAGGCGATCGGATCGTATGGCATGAGGAAACCTGCGATCAGCAGATCACGGGTCATGGTCTTCAACGCCAGACGAAGGTGACCTTGAACATCGGAAACCTGGGTCTGGACCACCGTCGACTGGTACGCGGGAATATAAAGACTGATAACAGCAAGCATGACAATCGACAGGATGGCCATAACCAACAGCAGCTCCACCAGCGTCATCCCCCGGCTGCCATGCCGCTTTTTTACATTGTTCTTGCGCATGAAAGTCTCCTAAAAGGCTCGCTTGAGGGTTGTTGTCGTGACATTCCGTTCTTTGTTGCCCAGCACGTGCATGAGGCTTTGATTACTTTCGACCCTGATAGTAATCTGGTAAAGGTTTGAAACATCCGTTGTTCCAGCTACGGACTCGACTTGCGCCACATCGTATTCAATGTCGTAGGTGCCACCACCAGCTACCGTTATCGGACTTCCATTCCATTCGGGAGGCACGCCGAGCCACGGTTGGTTAGTACTCGGTGCATCAAAGATAGGATCGGCTCCATCCATGGAGGCAAACCCCTCGACAACCTGCTGAGCCAGAGCTGCCGAGGCTGTTGACGTTGCACTCTGGGAGTTTGCTTTCATTGCGGTAATCTGCAACTCCGCCAGGCCGAGCAGGCCAACGGCCAGAATCAAAACCGCGAACAAAAGCTCGACGAGAGAGAAACCAGATTGGGAATTTTTCGAAACGGGCATCATGTCCTCCATAGATCACGATTTACCTAGACACTTCTTGTGAGCAAAAGGCATACCAAGCAGGCGCAGTCAGCTACACCATGCTTACTTACTGATATTATTGAGCTACTTATATCCGAGCAATTGCACACGGTGACATTATGTGCAACTTTTGCATGGCATAACGCTAAACACGCAAGGAATTGAAATGAGAGGTGCGAGGCGCGAAGTGCGAAAAGCCTTCAAATGCCGACCTCATCGTTACGTTTACCGAATCGCAGGAATAGCCTCATGTTCTTGGGTTGTTGTTTGGGGGGTTCTTGTTTTTCGATTGTTCGCGCCTCGCACTTCGCGCTTCCCTCTCTACCAGGGTTAACCCTAGAGACCATAATCCTTGATCTTGTAGATCAGCGAACGCAGGCTGATTTCAAGAATCTTCGCCGCCTGGGTCCGATTGCCGCCCGTCACGTCCAGAGCCTTCTCGATATAATCTTTCTCCAGTTCCGCCATCGCCCTCTTCAGAGATAAAGCTGTCGGATCGATGGGTGCGTCGAGATGATCGTGCAACACCAGGTCACTCTCACTGAGGATTTCTTCACGACAGAGAATCATGGTCTTTTCAAGGACGTTAAGCAGCTCGCGAACATTACCCGGCCAGGGCTCTTTTTCCAGCACCCGCAAAGCTTTCGGACTCATCTTCGGCACGGGGCGTTTCAGACGTGCGGCAATCCTCGGCAGGTAACTTTCAACCAGGGCGGCAATATCCTCTGATCGCCGGTTGAGAGCCGGCAATTCAATGGAAATAACGGCAAGACGATAAAACAGGTCTTCACGGAAGCTTTTATCGGCGACCGCCTGCCGGAGATCTTTTGCTGTTGCCGCAATTACACGGACATCGACTTGGATCGGCTTGCTCTCGCCAACCCGGCGCACCTCGTTTTCTTGCAGCACCCGCAGAAGCTTTGCCTGCAGTTCAATGGGGAAATCGCCAATTTCATCAAGTAGCAGAGTGCCGCCATCAGCGGCGCCGAAGAGACCGGTTCGGGCCCGGTCGGCGCCGGTGAATGCACCCTTGGCGTGGCCGAAGAGTTCGCTCTCCAGCAAGCCAGCCGGGATGGCGCTGCAGTTAACCGCCAGAAACGGTTTGTCGCTACGAGGGCTTTCAGCATGCAGCGCGCGGGCAATCAACTCCTTGCCGGTTCCGGTCGGCCCGGTGATCAGGACCGTTGCCGGCGCCAGGGCGGCTTTTTTAACCGTTTCCAGAACATGGTGCATAAGCGGGCTGCGATGTACGACTGCGGAGACACCTTTGGGGCGACTGCTGCGACTCATGTCCTTCTTGAGCCGCACATTCTCCTGCCGAAGCTGCAGACGCTCTTCAGCCTTACGCACCGTCAGAAGGATTTCATCGGGTCGAAACGGTTTGGAGATGTAATCGTAGGCACCCTGCTTCATACACTCGACCGCCGTATCGACGCTGCCATAGGCACTCATCATGATCACTGTGCCACTAAACTGCTGCTCCTGTTTCTCTTTGAGAAAAGTCAGTCCATCCATATCCGGCATGCGGATATCACAGAGGATCAGGTTGTAATGACTGGTTTTCAGGCGAGTCAAGCCCTGGAGACCATTAGCCGCTTCGTCAACCGTATAGCCATCGCGTTCAAGCACCATACGCAACATGTGCCGCATCGGTGCCTCGTCATCAACAATCAGTATCCGGCGCTCTTTTGCTGTCATGATGGCTCCGTCTTCTGGAAGGGCAGAGTCACGGTGAAACGTGTCCCTTTGCCTGCTTCTGAATCAACCAGGATGCTGCCGCCGCTCTCATCGACTATCCGCTGGCAGACGGCAAGCCCCAGGCCATAGCCGCTACCGGGAGTCTTGGTGGTGAAAAACGGTTCAAAGATCCGTCGCATAGCCTCACCCTCGATACCGTCACCATTATCAAGGAGTGAAATACTGACCGTGGTATCGTCCGACGTCGAGGTGAGTTCAATGTGCCCCCTGCCGTTCATGGCGTCCTGAGCATTCAGAAGCAGGTTGATCCAGACCTGCATCAATCGCCCCCGGTCCATGTTGACCAGGGATTCGTTCGTGGTGCATTGGTCATCAATCTCGACACCGTCAAGCTGCCCCTGGTGGCTCAACATTGCGACCGTTTCACGCAACAGTGTTATCGGGCAAAAGGATTCAGTCTGTTGATCGACAGGGGCGGAATAATCAAGAAGCTCCCGGATCAACCGGTCGATTCTTGTCGCTTCAGTCAGGGAACGATCCACCAGGTCACGAGAACCCTCCGGCAAATCCTCCCTGAGGATGTTCAGATAACCGACCACGGCACCTAACGGGTTGCCGATCTCGTGGGCCATGCCGGCGGCAAGATGGCCAACAGTTGCAAGCTTTTCCGAACGAACCAGGTCGTCACGAGCCCGGGCCAGTGCCTGGTTGGTCTCTTCAAGAGAGGCAATATGCTCTTCAGCTTCGGCACGACTCTCAACCAAGGCAGCAATCATCCGGTTAAAACTTTCGGCCAGGCCCTGGATCTCTCCCGGGCCAGACAGTACAGCCACGGGGGCCAGGGTCCCTTCAGCGACCGTTGTCGTCGCCTGGTGAAGTCGACGCACAGGCTTGACCACATTGCGGTTGAGGAGATAGGCGCCAAACAGTGCCAGCACCACTCCGTAGACGATGACATAAAAAAGGATCAACTGTTGTGACTGACGAACTCTCTGATGCAATTCCTCAAGGCTGAAACGAATCTGCAAAAAGCCATAGGGCTCGTTGCCAGCCCAGAGGGGAGTCGATAAATCGAGGTAGCTCTGTGTCTCTTGACGACTGAAAAAACTCTGGGATTCGTAGGCCAGTTCCTCGTACAAACCCTCCCCCTCCAGGACAAATGGCGCAATTGCAGAGAAGGGAGAAGTCGCTGCATATGTCGTACTGGTTAATACCTGCAACTTTGTGTCGAGCAGGCGCCACGCCAGGATATCGGCCTGTTTGCTGAGAACTGCCTGCAGACGGTCGAGGCTGGCAAGAGCAATTTTTAATTCACGGTCAGAGCCGGTCGTTTGGGTGGGTTCATCAATTCCTGCAACAACCAGTTGGATGGCGCTGGCAGCGTGAACGCGTTGCTGTTCCAGCAGGCTGCTCTCGGTCAACTTGACCAGCAAGAAACCGGCGAAGAGGAGAGCTGCTGCAAGGAGCAGGGAAATACTCAGAATAATTTCAGTACGCAGGCCAGTTCGCATGGGCAGAAAAGCAGGAGCAAGCCCTCCTAAAAATCAGAAAAAAAGTTATCGTAAACGCAAAAAGACGAAAGGTGCGGGTGTCAGCAAAGTCTCTCGTTCCCCAAAGCAGGGTAAGTATACGTTTTCACCACGATTATGGCAAACCGAAAGAACCTCTGGTCAAACTTCAAAGCTGTTGCTAAGATATCAGCATCAATTTTCATCAGGAGTTATGATCATGTCTCGTGTTCCCGCTATTGACCCTGACTGTTGCATTGGCTGCGAAGTCTGTACCCAGGTTTGCCCGGAAGTATTCTGTATGGAAGAGAGTACCAACGGCCATGCCCATGAAAAAGCTGTAGTTCACAACCCGACCGGAGCAGCGGAATCAAGGGTAGAAGTCGCCATGGACAACTGCCCATCTGCTTGTATTTATTGGGCATGACTGAGGGCGGCGAGCAACGCGTGGCGTGAAAGCTCATTCACGCCTGACTGTTCACCCTGCCCTGCAATCACCTTCAACAGACAACCTCCCTTTGTGACGCAGACAGCTACGAGATCATATGTCTTCCCTCTCGCCACGCGCCACACACCACGCGGCTCAATCCTTTCAGAGCAACATAACCCGTCTGAATATTTTTGCCGGACTGAAGATGGCCCTTTTGCCGATGGCCATCATCACCCTGTTCTGGAAAGACCAGATCGGTCTGAGCCTGACCGACATTCTCCTGCTGCAGGCGATCTTCTCACTGGCGACTCTGCTCATGGAGTTCCCTTCAGGATATCTGAGTGACAAACTGGGCTATCGCTTTGCACTCAACCTGGCCTGCCTGTTCGGCATAAGCGGCTGGACAACATATACCCTGGCTGGATCTTTTGCCGGTGTCCTCGCGGCAGAAATTCAGCTCGGCATCTCCTATGCGTTTATCAGCGGCGCCGACAGCGCCCTCCTCTATGAAACACTTCGCCACGAAGGCCGTGAAGAGGAGTATGCAAAACATGATGGACGCATGACAGCCTGGGCTCAAGCCGGCGAGGCCGTCGGTGCCATTGGCGCTGGTGTGCTTTACGCCTGGCTGCCACTGTTGCCCTTCTTTTTGCAGATTGCTGTCTGGATCTCTGCTCTGGCAGTCTGCCGTAACCTGAAAGACATACCCGCTGAGCCTCGGCAGACAGCCTCGCACCTGCAGGAGGCCGTAGGTATTGCCCGCAAGGCTTTTCTGCAAAAGCCCGGTTTACGCTACACTATTCTCCTCGCAGCCTTGCTCGGACTGGCATCCTTTTATCCAGTCTGGCTGATACAACCCTACATGCAGTCTCTCAATGTACCTCTTGCCTGGTTCGGGCCAATCTGGGCCCTGGCAAACCTTTGCGTCTCATTCGGCTCGGTTATAAGCCATCGCATCCAGTACCACCTTGGGGCACGTGGCACCCCCATCCTTCTGCTGGCTCTAGTTGTATCGGGCTACGCCGGCCTGGCTTTCAACCAGATGATCTGGAGTTTTGCTTTCTACTTTCTGCTCACTTTCATGCGTGGCATTCAGGGGCCTTTTTTGCGGCTGGCCCTACAGAAACAAAGCCAGCGTCATGAGCGGGCCAGTATTCTTTCCCTGAAATCACTGACCTTCCGTCTCGGCTTTGTTGTCACGGGCCCTCTTGTCGGAATGTTGGCTGACCGGTCCAGCTTGAGCTTTTGTTTTCTGATCATGATGATTATTCTGAGCCTGCTCATAGCTCTCATCATCCGACCTTTTTTGGTGAGTACCAAGGCTCTCTGGACTGATCCGAACGACCTCCGGACCAAAGGTTGAAAAAACGCACAAAGAGCGAATGATGTGTATACTTAGAAGACTAAATCCATGTTTTTTTTGGGTGAAGCCATGACTTGTTTCCTATCAACCCGTCAGATAGTTTTCCTCCTGTTGTTCTCTTCATTCATTTTTTTACAGGCTTGCGCAGTATCTGAAAAAGTTGAGAGCAACAAGAAGGTCGGCATGCACATAGACACCGTACTCGATTTTGTCGTGGAGTACCCATTGTCATGGGGCAAGGACAGACGCATCACCTATGGCAGCAAAGATGGAGAAGTCCGCTGGACACACCCTGAATATCCAGAAACCCTGCTACGCATCGAATCACATGGAATCAAACAATCGGAGACTGGAGTAGATAAACAACTCGACCATGTACTGCAAAGGTACGTCGGAATCGAGATATCCAGCAGAGAGCAGCTCGCCATTCCATCCGGTGAGACTTTGCATATCTCCGGCCAGACAGCACACAAGGACGTCGATATCTACCTGCTCCTGCACTCACAACGCAGCTACCTGATTGTGCTCACAACACCGCTCGGCACCCTTGATGATCACAACGTTATCATGGCTGAAATCCTCTCTACCTTTCAGGTCCTGCAGGAGTGATCCTCGTAGAGGACTCAACAGAGAGACGCATAAAAACGATGCAACCTCTTGAACTGATAAATAAATATTATGGCAGCCACATACAGGCCAGAAGCATCCTGATTGCACACAGCCAACAGGTCGCGCGACTGGCGGTCACCGTATCAGAGCACATCATGCGAAATGAACCCGTCAATGTGGAGTTCGTCGAACAAGCCGCACTCTTGCATGACATCGGTATGCTCTACACTAACACCCCGCAGCTGGGGTGCCATGGAGAGCAGCCATACATTACCCATGGGATTCTTGGTGCGGAGCTGCTTTACAAAGAGAAGCTGCCGGGACACGCCAGGGTTTGCGAACGGCACATCGGTGTCGGCTTGACCGTTGATGACATCAGGACACAAAAGCTACCGCTGCCATTACGCGATATGCGGCCTGAAACTCTGGAAGAGAAAATCGTCGCCTACGCTGACCTCTTCTTTTCCAAAACACAGAAAGGGATGCGCAATGTCGAAGCGGTGCGCGCTTCCCTGGCTCGATATGGGAAACACAAGGTCAGCATCTTCAACGAGTGGCACGAGCGTTTCAAACCATTGAACAGCATTTAGATCAACAATGGGGTCAGGTCTACACATTCCACAAAAAACGCATTTTGTGCAAAAAATGTGAAATGTGTAGACCTGACCCCTAAGGCACACGGAATTACTATGGAACTGTGGCTGCAGGACATATTCAATCTTTTGCCGGGCGGGATGTTTTTTATTGTTGCGGTCCTTGTTATTGCGTTTCTGGAGGCACTGGTCGGAATCGGACTGATTATGCCCGGCAGTGTACTGACTGTCTTCAGCGGTTGGCTGGCTTTTCAGGGGAAAGCCTCGATTGTGGCCATCATGGCTGCGGCCGGGGTTGGTGCCATGCTCGGCGACCTCCTCAGTTACTGGCTGGGAGCACGTTTCGGCGTCCACCTCTGGCAATGGAGCTTGCTGAAAAAACGCCAGGATTTGCTGCATCTGACAGAACTTTTTTTCTTCGAACATGGCGGGAAAAGTATTTTCTTCGGTCGGTTCCTCGGACCGATACGTGGTCTCGTGCCGTTCGTCGCCGGGGCCAGTCACATGCGTCCTGCCCTATTTAGTCTTTACGCCACTGTCAGCGGCGTCCTCTGGGGAATCAGCTACCCCGGGCTTGGCTTTCTTGGCGGCACCAGCTGGCAACGGGCAGAAACCCTGGCCGGTCGTCTCGGCCTGCTGATGGCACTGGCACTTGTCGTTGTTCTACTGGTGGCGTGGCTGCGTCACAAACTTTTGCCGGCACAGGCAGTGCGGAATGCGAAGCATAAAAAGGGTTCTTCTTCCTGACTATTCAACACAGAAGGAACACCTCTTGTTCAAGCCATCTTTTTCCGTTAAGATACGGATAATTCACGGAATTCTACCCCTTGCTGATTCATCAACATAACGATTACAGAGAGAGACTGGCAAAGTGTTTTGGTTGGCTTACTCATTACTTTCTGCGCTACTGTTTTTGAACTGAATAAACGGAAATTCGAGATTATTTGATATGCCCGATCTCCTGAACGACAGCAACTGGCTCGATTTCGAAAAGAATCATGTCTGGCACCCTTATGCACCACTGGAAGGCGCTCTGCCCCCTTATCCTGTCAAAAGTGCGCAAGGCGTTCATCTCACTCTTGAGGACGACCGCAAGCTGATTGACGGCATGTCCTCCTGGTGGTCTGTCATCCACGGATACAA
>CAZXBD010000324.1:0-2053 GCA_964638305.1 uncultured Geobacteraceae bacterium
GTGATATTCGGAATGACCGGTTCCGGCAAAACCGGGCTTGGTGTCAACATACTCGAAGAGGCGCTGCTCAGCAGTATCCCCACGCTTATCCTTGACCCGAAGGGTGATATGGGCAACATCCTGCTCAACTTTCCCGACAGCAATCCTGAAGATCTTGAGCCGTGGATGGACGAGGCCAAGGCAAACCGCAAGGGTGTCACTGTCGCCGACTTGGCCGCCAAAGAGGCCGCCGAGCGCCGGGATGACCTGGCCGGAGACAGCATCACCCCGGAGCGCATTCGCAGGCTTCGCGACAACACCGAGTTCAAAATTTACACCCCGGGTTCATCGACAGGTGTCGGAATGAATGTGTTGGGTTCGCTCAAAGCACCCGCCCTGGACTGGGAAGACAGCTCCGAGATCATCCGCGATGAAATCGAAGGCCTGGTCTCGTCAATCCTTGTTCTGGCGGGAATCAAATCCGATCCGGTGTCTGGGCCCGAGCACATTCTGATCTCCATGATTGTTGAGACCTGGTGGCGTCAGGGAAAAGATCTCGATCTGGCGACCCTGGTGGGCCAGATTCCAAAGCCACCCTTCCGCAAGCTCGGTGTTTTCGACCTGGAAATGTTTTTCACCGAGAAGCAACGAATGAAATTGGCCCTGCAGCTCAACACGCTGTTGGCCTCTCCGTCAATGGCATCGTGGCTCGAGGGTGAACCGCTCGATGTTGAAAACCTCATCGGAAGAAACGACAAAACCCGCTGCCCAATCATCTACATGGCGCATCTCAGCGAAACGGAACGTCAATTCGTCGTCACGCTGCTCCTGTCCAAGGTCGTCACCTGGATGCGATCAAGACCGGGGACCGGTGAATTGGGGGCACTGATTTACATGGACGAGGCATTTGGATATGCGCCTCCCACCGCCGAGCCGCCTTCCAAGAAACCGATTCTCACCATACTGAAACAGGCCCGGGCTTTTGGTGTCGGGCTCGTCCTCGTCACCCAGAATCCGGTGGACATCGATTACAAAGCCATGTCGAATGCAGGGACCTGGATCGTCGGGCGCCTGCAGACTGAAAACGATAAGCGGCGCATCCTTGACGGTATAGCGGGCGGCATGCCTGACCTGGACTTGCGAATCTCCAACCTCGAGAAACGCCAGTTCCTGATGCATCTCGCCAAGAAATCGAGCCAGACCATATTCAGCCGGCGGCACTCTATGTGCTTCCGGTTCGGGCCTTTTACACGGGCCCAGGTTGCTTCGTTAATGGAGACCTATAAGGCTGAAACCGGGAAAAAGCCAGCGGCACCGGCTTTGGCACCGGCGCCGAGCGCGAGTATTGAGGCCATGGACACACCGGCAGTCATCGCCCCAACCGTTGCTGAAGGCACTGAGGCCGTGTACCTGGATCCGGCAGCTCCCTGGGCTGCGGACCTCGGTGCTGATCCAACCGGAACGTGCCTGGCGCCGGCAGCCGCGGTCACCGTGCAACTCCTGTATGACGAGACCAGGGCCGGCGTCAGCCATACCGAAACCTACGAGGCCGTGATCTTTCCACTGGACGGCCTCATTGACGTCGAAGACGTCTTGTCGGTTGACCATGACGACCGCGATTTCAGATCGGAACCACAACCCGGGGTCAGTTATCAGCTTGGCAACGCCAAGCTCCAAAACAAGACCTTCTGGACCTCTCTGCATGCCGATATCAAGTCCTACCTGGCCGCCAACCGCAGCATCGAGATCTGGAAATGTCCAGACCTGAAGCTGTACTCACGTGTCGGCGAGAACCAAGAGGCCTTTCGGGCGAGATGCCAAACTGCTGCAGACCAGGCCGCCGACCTCAAGGTCAGCAAATTGAGACTGCAATACGCAAAACGCATCGATCGACTGCAAGACCAGATTTCATCCGCTGATGCCCGGGTGAAGGAACTGGAAGTGGACGCGTCAACCCGAACGCAGAGCGAAGTGATGTCAGGCATCGGTGACTTGCTCGGAGCTTTCCTGAAAGGACGATTGAACTCCACCACTTTGAGCAAGGCCACCTCGAGAAGGGTGGCGACGAAGAAAG
>CAZXBD010000325.1:0-1545 GCA_964638305.1 uncultured Geobacteraceae bacterium
ACGTATTCGACTGTACATGCAGCATATATAATCCAGTGCAGTGGCGATCAAACCAAAGCCTACTGTCTATCTCGGCAAGACTGAATTAGACAATAGCCGCACTGAAACTATAATACAGCCAAATAAGCATGTGTAATCAAACGTTTCTACTGTCCAACAGTGCAAGTAAAACACTTAGACAGTACGCCCCTCACCCTTTCGCCATCCCTTATGGCCTCTCAGAGCTCGGAGCAGAAATTTCCCTTTACTTGACAGACGAACTAACCTTACTACAATGAGCTATCTCTCTTTTTGTGAAGTGAGAAAAAGATGAACGAGGCTTATCAAATCAAAAACCTTAGAAACTCCATTAACTATTTGGTGCAGAACTCTGGATTGATTTCCGCGCTCGTGAAACTGGCGCAAAGAGAGGGACATCAGCTCTATCTGGTTGGCGGCTTTATACGTGACACTTTGTTGGGTCGGAGCAGTAAGGACGTTGACTTTGTTAGCCCACGAGCTTCAGACCTGGCGAAATCTCTAGCCAAAGAGACTGGCACCAGGCTAGCGCTTATAGATCGGAAATTTGGCACTATCCGACTTATACCTCCTGCTGGATTAAATGAGCTCAGTGACCTCTATCAGGTTGACCTCTCTCCTCTGCGGGGTTCATCCATTGACGCGGATCTCAATCAGCGCGATTTCACCGTAAATGCTCTGGCAGTGGAGTTGTCAGCATGGCAGGCTGATGGCACCTTCGACCTCCTTGATCCTCTCGGTGGACTTTCTCATCTCCGAGCAGGACAGTTGCAACTCTGTTCACCCCGTTCCTTAGAAGACGACCCCCTCCGTATCTTGAGGGCATACCGCCTGGCGGCAAGCCATGATTTTACTCTCGAGGGCCATACCCAAGACCGCATACGTGAAATGCGTCATGGACTCAATCGGATTGCGATGGAGCGTATCAGGGATGAACTTGTGCTCATCCTCTCCACCACCAATTCTGTCCCCATCCTGCGAGTCTTGGCTGACGATAATGTATTGAAACTACTGCTGCCGGAATGTGAACCCATGAGGGGCTGCAGTCAAAATGACTATCATCACCAGGATGTTTGGCAGCACAGCATTGCAGCGCTGGAGGCTTTGGAATTTTTCCTGGCCAGACCCCAGGAATTACTGGGACGGTATGCTGACGAGGCTTCACCGATTCTTGCACAAAGGATCGCAGGCGAACGAACTCGAGAGATCATGCTGAAACTTGGGGTTTTGCTCAATGATATCGGCAAACCTAGTTGCCGCACAGTAGACGAAAATGGTGTTGCCCACTTCTACGGGCACCAAGTCGCTGGGGCTCGGTTGGCCGGCTCCCTTTGCGCCCGATTTTGCTTTAGTAACAAAGAAATAGACTTCGTAAGCCAGCTAGTTCGTCAGCATATGCGCGTAGTCCATCTATTCAGTCTCAAACGTACTTCACGGCAGGCGCTGAGCCGTCTGTTCAAACTGGGACCTGAACTTTTCTGGCCACTCCTTTTCCTGTTCGGCTCAGACTACAGGGCAACAAAAGGT
>CAZXBD010000326.1:0-9913 GCA_964638305.1 uncultured Geobacteraceae bacterium
CACAACAAAACCCTGGCCGCTCAGTTATATGGCGAATTCAAACAATTCTTCCCTGACAATGCAGTAGAGTATTTTATCTCCTATTACGACTATTATCAGCCAGAAGCCTACGTTCCCACGACCGACACCTTTATCGAAAAAGATTCCTCTATCAACGAGGAAATCGACAAGCTGCGACATAGCGCCACCCGCAGCCTGTTGACCCGGCGTGACGTTCTCATCGTTGCGTCCGTTTCCTGCATCTATGGACTTGGTTCCCCCGAAGCCTATTACGGTTTGTTGATTCGCCTCGAACAAGGCATGTCGCTCGAGCGGAACCAGTTGCTGCGCCAACTGGTCGATATCCAGTACAGCCGCAATGATGTTGACTTTCATCGGGGCACTTTCCGGGTGCGGGGCGACACGGTGGAGGTCTTCCCTGCCTACGAAGAAGACCGTGCTCTGCGTATCGAGTTTTTCGGCGATGAAGTCGAAGTCATCAGCGAAATTGACCCGTTGCGTGGCACGGTTATTGATCGCCTGCCGACCACGGCCATCTTCCCTGCCAGCCATTACGTTGCTACCCGACCGACCCTGGATCGGGCCATTCATGAAATCCAGGAGGAGCTGCGGGAACGAATCCAGTTGCTGCGCAGCGAGAACCGCCTGGTGGAAGCACAACGTATAGAGCAGAGGACCCTCTTTGACATAGAAATGATGGAGGAAATGGGCTTCTGCCAGGGCATCGAAAATTACTCCCGCCACCTGGATGGGCGTCAGGCCGGCTCGCCGCCATCGACCCTTTTTGATTATTTTCCCGAGGACGCGCTGATTATGGTTGATGAGAGCCATGTGACCGTACCTCAACTCGGCGGCATGTACCGAGGTGATCGCAGCCGCAAGGAAACGCTTGTCGAGTACGGTTTTCGCCTTCCTTCGGCGCTCGATAATAGGCCACTGACCTTCGATGAGTTCAGGGCCAAGAAACTTCAGGCCGTGTACTCTTCAGCGACCCCTGGTGATTACGAGCTGACCCAGTCCGCTGGAGTGGTCGTTGAGCAGATTGTGCGACCGACCGGCTTGGTTGATCCTCCCCTGGAAGTGCGTCCGGCGAGTAGCCAGGTCGATGATCTGCTCCATGAGCTCCGCCAGGTTGTTGTAGCAAAGAGCCGGGCTCTAGTGACGACCCTGACCAAGCGTATGGCTGAGGATCTGACCGGGTATCTGGACGAAGTCGGCATCCGGGCACGTTATCTCCACTCCGATATTGATACGGTCGAGAGAATCCGGATTATCCGTGATTTACGTCAAGGGCTCTTTGATGTGCTGGTTGGCATCAATCTGCTGCGTGAAGGTCTTGATATCCCGGAAGTTGCCCTGGTGGCGATTCTTGACGCCGACAAGGAAGGTTTTTTGCGCAGCACCCGATCTCTGATACAGACCTGTGGTCGCGCGGCCCGGAATGTTGATGGTCGGGTGATCATGTACGGCGACAAAACCACTCGGTCGATGCAAGCCTGCATCGATGAAACCGGACGCCGCAGAACGGCACAGTTAAGGCATAACGAGGTCCATGGTATTACTCCGGAGACCGTTCGCAAATCGTTCCGGTCGATTCTTGATTATCTCAAGCCATCCAGCACCTCTGCAGAAAGCCTGGCTGCCGAGGCGCTGACAAAATATGATTCTCCACAGGAGCTGGCCGTTGAAATCAGCCTTTTACGAACTGAAATGCTGCAGGCTGCTGCTGATCTCGAGTTTGAAAAAGCCGCAGAACTGAGGGATCGAGTCCTCCTCTTGGAGAAGCAGGAGCTTGCCCTGCGCAGTTGACCCTCTCTCCTTCTTCCCCCATCAGATGCAAAGTCAGCAAATACCTGATATCCTTTAACTTGAAGCCGGTGACTACGCTTGGACCAGGCTGAAGAGTAAAGAGCTTTCTTGTGCATGGTTCCACCGGATAGCGGGAGGGCTTATCTGCCAAGCATCTTCTTTGCCATGTGTGCCACTGTTTCCGGGACAACATCCTGGAACAGCTCTTTCGTAGTGACTTCAACGACCGTCATCCGACCATTGCCCAGATTAAGGAATTCCAGGCGGTAGCTTGCCGTCATGATAACTCCATTAGCCGGGGCCGCAACCATTTCGCGCTTCATGATGGTGCCGCTCATGACGAGATCGGGAGCTTTTTCAAGCCCGAGGTCTTTCTGCAGTTCCGCCTGTGTGCGACCTTTGAACTGGCCGGCCTCTGGAAGCACGTCTGGGAATCTCGTATCGACTGCAAGCTCGGCCATGAACAGTCCGGTCTGGTTGAATGCGCTTGCAAAGGCCGCAGCATCTTCTCCGCGACAGATGTAGAAAGCTTCGCTGGTCTTGTCGAAGGGGCCCAGCACGGCGACCTGTTTGTTCGGGGCCAGGTCTGAAAGGTCTCCTTCGATGACCTGGAAATCCTTGACGCCATTACTGGAAACCATCATGCCGCCGATCATCGGTCCACAAGCGGTGAGCATGAGCAGGCAAACTCCGGCCCAGAAAGTTTTTGTCTTCATATCAGTCTCCTTGTACAATGCGATGGCATCTCAGACAATTATCTGTCGCCTGGTGACCGTGGCCAATTTCTGTGATTTTGTGACACTCGACGCAGGTCTGGTTGGACTGGGCCGCTCGGTGTGCGTCGGTGTTGGTCCGATGCGGTGAAAATGGAGCCATGCGATTGACACAGGCAGAGATGGCCAGGACCAGGGCGAGCACAAGGCTTGTAATGAGAATTTTTTTCATGGGTTTCCCCCGTGTATGAAATGTGGCTCTGTTGTTCAACTTTTTCAATGTAACAGGGGCTTTTGGTTTGCACAATCGCAAAGACCTTAAGTTTTTTATGCAGCCATGCTGCAATCCTCGCAATGTTTTACGGTGTTGTTTTGCGGTGCTGACTTTGCTTGCCGGTTGCGCCACCCAAAGCAGCTTTTCCCTTTCCCCGCAAACCGGTGACTTGTCTATGCAGATAGAAGGTTTTCGCAATGACAGGGGGAAGCCATTGTCTCTCTGTTCACGGCGGCCGGAGGTTTTCCGGACGACATGGGAAAAGCCTGACAGAACCTGCGCTTGAAAATTGAGTCAGGACGCGCAAGCGCGATTTTTAAGGGTGCTCCTTATGGCGAATACGCGCTGTGTGTGCTGCACGATGAAGATGGTGACAGTCAGATGATGAGCAGCTGGCTCGGGCAGCCTCTTGAAGGCTTTGGTTTTTCAGGCCGCCCCGAGTATAATTTCGGACCACCTGGTTTTGCCGACGCTTCTTTTTTGCTGCTCTTGGAGAATCGCGAGCTTATGGTCGAGATGAGGTATGATACGGCGCGCAAGGAAAATCAGGGAGAACGGCGGGCCAGCCAGGATGGCAAACTATGAACGGGACCGATTGAACTATGGGATTTCGTAACCTGCAGGAAACGGTGACCGCTCTTGAGCGCACCGGACAGTTACGCCGCATCGAAGTCGAGGTTGACCCTTTTCTTGAGGCGGGGGTCATCCAGCGACGGGTCTATGCTGCCGGTGGTCCGGCCTTGCTCTTCACACGGGTCAAGGGGTGCGGTTTTCCGATGCTGGGCAACCTGTTCGGCACCCTCGAGCGCGCCCGCTTCCTTTTCCGTGATACCTTGCCGGCGATAGAAAAACTGGTCGCTTTAAAGGTTGATCCCGGATCGGCATTTCGAGACATAGGCGCAACTCTCAGCCTGGGTCGCCATGCCTGGCATTTATTGCCAAAAACCTCGAAGTCCGGTCCGTTGCAGCAGCACACCACGAACCTTGAGCGATTGCCGCAGCTGGTCTCCTGGCCGGATGATGGCGGCGCCTTTATCACCCTGCCGCAGGTTTATTCGGAGCTTCCCGGCAGGCCCGGTTGGCGAAGCTCCAACCTCGGCATGTATCGTGTGCAACTCTCCGGTGGTGAATATGCGCCTGATGAGGCTGGGCTTCACTACCAGATTCATCGCGGCATCGGCGTCCACCACACGAAGGCCCTGGAGCAGGGACAACCACTGCCGGTTAATGTTTTTGTCGGTGGCCCGCCCAGCCTGTCGCTGGCAGCCGTCATGCCGTTGCCGGAGGGGATGCCAGAGCTGGCCTTCGCCGGTTTGCTCGGTGGGCACCGTCTTTCGGTGGTGAAGACGCCTAATGGCCTACTGGCGCCGGCCGAGGCGGATTTCTGTTTGTCTGGTTATCTCCTGCCTGAAGAAACCCGCCCGGAAGGGCCTTTCGGTGACCATCTCGGCTACTACAGCCTGGCGCACGATTTCCCGGTCATGAAAGTCACACAGGTCTTCCATCGCCCCGGTGCGATCTGGCCCTTCACCACCGTTGGCCGTCCTCCCCAGGAAGACACGACCTTCGGTGCCCTGATTCATGAAATGACGGGTGCCGCTATTCCTGACCTGATTCCCGGAGTCCGGGCCATTCACGCGGTTGATGCGGCAGGGGTGCATCCACTACTGCTTGCTGTCGGTAGCGAACGTTATACACCCTTTTCAGAAGAGAGCAGACCCCAGGAGTTGCTCACCCAGGCGAATGCCCTGCTCGGCCAGGGGCAGTTGTCGCTGGCCAAGTATTTGTTGATTGCCGATGGTGCCGCCGACGCGGATCTTGATATCCATGATATTGCCGGTTTTCTTGCGTTCATGTTGAAACGTGCTGACTGGAAGAGGGATCTGCACTTCCAGACCTCAACCACCATCGATACCCTCGATTATTCCGGCTCTGGGTTGAATACTGGTTCCAAACTTGTGATTGCCGCGAGCGGACCGGTCCGCCGCGAGTTGCCAACTGAAATTCCCGCTGACCTGAAGTTGCCGGCCGGGTTCTCTCTGCCGATGATTGCCAGCCCCGGGGTCTTGATTGTCCAGGGTGAAACGTGGCAAGGTGAGCGCGGTGAGGCCGCTTCGGACCTGGGCACTTTCTGTGGTTTCTATACGGAGAAGGATGCGATCAACTCTTTTCCCTTGATCGTGGTGGTTGATGATGCCGAATTTTCGGCCCGCACCCTGAATAACTTTCTCTGGGTCACTTTCACCCGTTCGGCACCGGGCAGTGATGTTGATGGCATCGCTGCATATAAC
Source organism: uncultured Geobacteraceae bacterium (assembly GCA_964638305.1). GTDB lineage: Bacteria > Desulfobacterota > Desulfuromonadia > Desulfuromonadales > BM103 > M0040. Next base: position 5,088 of record CAZXBD010000326.1, read on the forward strand.
CGGGCCAAGCACTGGGGATGTCTCGGCAGCCTGGTGATAGACGCCCGCTCTAAAAATTTTCACGCGCCTTCCCTGGAAGAAGACCCGGCAGTGGAACGCCGGGTTGATGAACTCGGGGCGCCAGGAGGACCTTTGCATGGCCTTATCTGAAACAGTACGGATGCCTGACGTCCAGGCGACATGTCTCGCAGATGCGGATTTCAGCTTGCCCGCAGCCATCGGCAATACGCCTTTGGTCGAGTTGAACTATCTCAACCCCAATTCGAGCGTTCGCGTATTAGCCAAACTTGAAGGGAACAACCCCGGCGGTTCAGTCAAGGATCGCACCGCATGGTGGATGTTGCAGCATGCCGAAGCAGAAGGTCTGCTGACGCCGGACAAAACGATTCTTGAGCCGACCTCCGGTAATACCGGGATCGCTCTGGCGATGCTCGCGGCAGCACGCGGTTACCGCATAAAACTTGTGATGCCGGCCTGTGTCAGCATGGAACGGCGAGCTGTTCTGGAAGCCTACGGGGCCGAACTGGTCCTTACAGAAGCTTGCCAGGCTACCGACGGAGCGATACGGCTGGCGCACCAGATCCTGGAGGAAGACCCCGAGCGCTACTTTATGCCGAACCAGTACGATAACATCGCCAACCCGCAGGTTCATTATGAGACGACCGCGCCGGAAATTTTCAGGCAAACAGACGGTCATGTTGATGTGTTTGTTGCCGGAATGGGCACTTCCGGGACCTTGATGGGCGTCGGCCGCTACCTGCGCGAGAAGAAGCCTGCTGTGCAGATTGTCGGAGTCGAGCCGCGGCTTGGTCACAAGGTCCAGGGTTTGAAGAATATGCAGGAGGCGATTGTCCCGGGCATCTATGTTGAGCAGGAGTTGGACCAGAAACTGATGATCGATGACGAGGAGGCTTTTGAAACGACCCGCTTGCTGGCGTCTAAAGAAGGCATCTTTGCCGGGATGTCGAGTGGCGCTGCAGTCGCGGCGGCTTGCCATGTCGCCAGAAACCTGGCGGAGGGGGTCGTTGTGGTGCTTTTGCCGGATCGCGGCGATCGTTATCTCAGCACCACTTTGTTTCGTTCTGTCTGTGCCAGTTGTCGACCTTGATTTGATATCTTCCCTTCCTGAAACGTGAGCTTTTTGTTTCGTAACGTTTTCACAGTATCAAAATGTAAGCCACCCGCTCTAACACGGGTGGCTTTTTATTGAATTCAAACGACTCTGACGTCTCTTTGTTGTTTGAGCTTTACTCCTCCCCCCGCAAGATTGACAGAATCGGTTTTACAGGCTCTTCAAGCGACAGCAGGTCGTGGCAGGTGCTGCAGTCGGCCGAGATGGTTTTCCCTTCCGGGCTCTCATGCATATCATCATGACAGCGGAAACAGCCGAGATCGAAGTCCGGACCGTGGCTGATGTGGTTCACGTAGGTCCCCCAGCTGATTTTCATCTCGGGAAAGACGTTCTCTGTATAGGCCGCAACCACACCACTGACGGCCTGCTCCAAAAGCTCAGGTTGATCGGCGACCAGCTCCGGGTAATTCTCCTGATACCATTTTCTCAGGCCGCTTGCGATTTGGTTACGAGCAGCATCCGTTGACTCATATTCGATAGCAATCTGCTCAAGGGCTTGTCGTTTGATGTAAGGCAGCGCCTGCGAGATTTGCCCTTCGGCGAGTTTCAGATTAAGCGCCTCGTCGGCCGGCAGGTAGACGTGTGAGGGCCGGTTGTGGCAGTCGATGCAGTCCATGGCGCGGGTTTCGCTGTGCGTTCCAGCTTCACGCAGCAGCTCCTCAGCGTCCTCGGTGCGGAAGACCGTTTCTGTCCCGTCGTCCCGGGTCAGGGTTACTTCGGGGATTACCATGCGGCTGTGGTCGGTCGAGGTGTAGCTTATTTGGTTCTCAGGTGCGACATGCCAATGAATCCCGTGAGAACTCTGCACCCGGTCGCCAGCGCTGCCGATTTTCATCAGCAGCACATCCTGTACGGCGCTGTTCTGCTCATCCTCGAGAAATCGCTTGTTCACAACCAGTTTGTCGCCATGAAACAGCTCCGGGCGGTGACACTGCTCGCAGGTCTCTCTGGCCGGGCGCAGTCCGTGAACAGGGGTTTCAATCGGGGTCGGATAAGTGCCCGCCGCAACGGCCAGTAGCTGTCGTGCGCCGGAAATTTTCGACTTAACGAACCAGTCGGCTCCCGAGCCGATATGACATTCGACACAGGTAACTCGTGAATGGGGTGAGTTTTCGTAGGCCGTGTGTTCGGGAGCCATGACCGTATGACAGAACTGGCCGCAGAATTGGGTTGACTCCATGTAATGATAGGCCCGGTAAAGAAACATACTGAACACTGCAAAGTTAATCGAAGTCAGCAGGACGATCAGAAAAACATTCCTGCGCAAACGACCGAACATGTCTGGTTCAGTGAAATACCTGCGCAGGTACTGGAGGGTAAAGAGGTGAACGTCACGATCCCCTCGGAAAAGAAACGCTCCAATAAAGACCATTGCCAAGCCACCAAGAAAAACAGGACCAAGGGCAAGATAAACGGCAGCGCCGAAATAGGGGTTCTTGATGTGCCAGATCGTGTCGGCCAGCATGTAGCTGACCAAAAAGGGTGTTGTGATGGTGACGAGCATGCCGCCAACAAGAGATACGCGGCTGCGGCTGATGCCAAGAAAGAAGTCCTTGACCATGTCGAACTGTCCCATTAAATGCTCCTGTTTTTCTCTGGTTACAGGCTTGTGAATTATTAAGAAAGCCTTTTTGAAAGTTAATAAATTGAAAATCGACCAATTAATAGAAAGGATTAATTGGTATTTATTTATCAAAATAACTTAAAAAAGACAAGAGAAAAGGCGAGGTTAGGCCTTTTCTTAGGAAAGATGAATTTTTTTTAACGTTTATTGTTGACATGAGAATGTTTTAATGGTAAAAGTTTAATCAAGGACAGGGAACAAGTTGCCAACCCAATCGATCAGGAGGTCGTCATGAAAACTCAAAGCCGCTTTATGGACAGTGTAAAAAGTAGTTATCTGGTTCTCGTGATTGCCATGCTCGGCGTGTTTGCTTTCATCTCGGCCGTTCTGATCGCCTGGCCGGCACTCGCCTACATCGGCGCAAAACTTTTTAACTAGGACTCAGCATTAACAATTAAACCTCCCCGCTTGGGAGACAGCATTGGAGAGACGCCATGAAAACAGCAGCCAATATCGTTAATAATGTAAAAGCCAGTTACACCATAGCCATGATGAGTGTTCTCGGTGTCTTCGCCTTTGTCTCGGCAGTTTTAATCGCCTGGCCGGCGCTTGCCTACCTCGGTGCCAAGATGTTTAACTAAGAAATATAATAAGGGCCGGAAGCAACTGCGGTCTGAAATATAGAAACAAAAGAGGCCGCTCTCTTTCACGAGAGCGGCCTCTTTGTGTTTGAAGAGTTAACATACCGTCAGTGAACTTCTTCTTCCTTCAGGAAAGCCGGAACGATTTTGTTCAGGAACCAGAAGATCACAAAGGGTGTGACCATGACAGTGACTGCACCGAAAAAACCTTCTCGGAAGGTCTCCCAGTTGGTCGGAAGGAACGGCAGGTGATAATGCATGAAGCCTGCAAAGCTTAACGAGAATGCCTGACCGCCGATAACAACATTCCAACGCATCATAAACACCCCGAAGATAACGAGTACGGTGGCAACGGTCGTTCGACGCACGGTTCGGCCGGGGAGTACCATCAGCAGGAAGGGCAGTGCGTTGCCAATTGTATACTGCATGATGAAGATCTTGTTGAAGTCCCGCTCCATGATGACCTCGCGTAAAATATCCCACGATTTCATCTGAGTGTAGCCGCGGAAGATCAGGTCGAGAATTTCCAATGTAATAGCGGCAATCATGAAATAAAGCAAGTAGTTGGAAGCAATGGAAATTTCATTAGTTTCAGCAGAATCCAGTTGCTCTACGGTCGGTGCGTTTTCGTCCTTGCCCCAGCGACTCATCTTGCGCTTGGCCATAAACTTGCGAAGTTCCATGGTGATAACGTAACAGAGTATGCAGAGCGCGATTCCGGAGACAACCGCAGAGCAGATAAAGATAACCGGCATCAGCGGGGTCATCCAGAGAGCATTGGCTTTGACCGAACCGAAGATGAATCCGGCATAACCGTGCAGGAAGCAGGCGACCGGGATGCCTAGTGTTGCCAGCTTTTTGACCGCACTGTGGTCTTTTCGGATGGCTTCGTCACTGATGTCCATAGCGCCAAGGGTTAGGACTTTAAACATGTGCATGCGCAGAGTGTCAATGCTACCTTTGTCTGGTTGAGCGGCAAGGGCCTGAGTCGTCACAACAAAATACTTGCGATATTCGAACCAGATCTCCGAGGCGACAATGAAGGCATAGCCCATGAAGACGATACCGAAAGCCGAAATAGCCGAGGTAAAATGAGGCGTCATCATAACGTGAATGCCACGGAGAGGTTGCGCTAAATGCAGCAGCAACGGTAACATTGCTACCGGTAGCAGGGCGAATGAAAAGACCAGTGAAAACCTGGCTATCTCCTTGAGCTGTTTGACCCCGAAGACATGGTAGAGAGACGAAAGGACAAAAGCTCCGGCCACCAAGCCCGTCATAAAAGGATACATGACGATCTGGATCGACCAGTAAATATATTCGTTGGGGAGAACAAAGAGTTCCTTGACGGTCCAAAGCTCTCCATGAACGTGCATAGCTTGTTCAACCATGATTATCGCACCTCCGAAGCGAGGCCGATATAGAAGGCCTGAGGATTGGTTCCAAAATCGTCTTTCAGGACGCCGACGCGATCATTAAGGATGATCTG
>CAZXBD010000327.1:0-2577 GCA_964638305.1 uncultured Geobacteraceae bacterium
TAGCCAACCATTCGTTGGCGTAGGGATCATCGTCGGTGGCCTGCGCTGCAACCGTCGTCGGGTCGACGATGCCAAAGTCCTGGTCACGCAGCATCGGGCCAAAGAGTGGGTTTGGCTCCTTGAGGGTAATGGTCAGATCATAATCTCCGTCAACCGATATCTGATCCATATCGAATATACCGGCGGTGTTGGCCACCCAATTGTCGCTGGCCCCAATGTTAAAGGCACTCTCAAACTTATAGGCTATGGTTTCAGCTGTAATTTCTTCCCCGGAATCAACGAACTTCGTCCCGGGGCGTACTTTGATCTTGTAGGTTACCCCATCATCTTGCAGTTCAAACGATTCCCAGGCCGCTCCTTCGATCTGGGTAACATCTGTGGTCAGATAACCTTCGCCGCTGTCAAGACGCTTGTAGCGTAACGGCTGGTCATAGATGTTCTTGATGATTGTGTTGGCCATAGGTGCTGAGCCAAAGGACGGGTCGATGTGTTCCACATCGTTAGCGATAGCCACCGTTAGGACCGTCTCTTCACCTGTATCTGCTGCTGCCTCTTCAACCGCTTCTTCTTCGGCAACTTCAGCTTCGGCAGCCGGTTCTTCCTCAGCAGTTTCACTTTGTGCGGCCGACTCCTCCTGCTGAGCCGGGGCCGGCTGAGGGGCGGCAACGCCAGTACACGCGGCAAAAACCAAGGCAGCAGCTACGACCAACATAACCAACTTTAACCAATGAACAACTTTCACAATTATCCTCCTCTTAGCGTTTGTCATAATACAAATAGATGGGTATTGACGATGGAGATATGTTTAGGAGTTACGCAGTTGTGCGTAACAGGTGTAAAATGGAGGGATGAACCCACCAAAAGCAAATGAATATGATTACATAGATTTTCTAATCGGCACCCAGCAGGTGTATAGCTGCACAGAAGCAGCCCGAGTGCAACCAGAGGCAGAAGATAGCCCAGCCCACGATGCCATAACTCGGTTAATCCATCGACTGTTTCCAAGTACCGAACGCTTGTGGCAAGAAGCCCAAGAACAGGTTGAGCTAAGGGCAGGTATCTTGATCGCCGATGATAGTACGTTGGACAAATGGTATAGCCGTAACATCGAATTGGTGACGCGGCATTGGTCGGGCAAACATAAACGAGTGGTGTCGGGCATCAATCTGGTGAGCTTGTTGTGGACAGATGGCGAACGGTATATTCCGGTTGATTATCGAATATACAACAAAAAGCAAGATGGCTTGACCAAGAATGACCATTTTCGAGATATGTTACAAATCGCTTATGAGCGTGGTTTTCGGCCAGAATGTGTTTGCTTTGATAGCTGGTACGCCAGTTTGAAAAATCTAAAGCTGGTTACTCGACTTTTTGGCTGCTTTTTGACCCGTTTGGAAGCGGACCGGCTGGTCAACCCAGACAATACCGGCAATCGTCCCTTGGCTTCGGTCAAGTTGGCTGAAACGGGCACGATTGTTCATCTGAAAGGCTTTGGCTTCATCAAGGTATTCAAGTTAGTGATTACAGAAAATCACATTGAATATTGGGCCACCAATGACTTACCGATGTCCGAGTTAACCCGTCTCAAGTTTGCCCAGTTATCTTGGATGATTGAAACGTATCACCGCGGCATCAAACAATTTTGCGGAATTGAACGTTGTCAGGCTCGGTCCGAAACCGCCCAACGTAATCATATTGAACTGGCTTTGCGGGCTTTTCTCCGCCTTGAATTTCATTCTTTTGTTAAGGGTATTAGCTGGTTTGAGGCCAAAACTTCCATCATTCGTGATGCGGTTCGGGCCTATTTAGCTCATCCTTCTTATGTCTTTTAACCCAACTGCGTAACTCCTATGGAATATAATGTCCAATCGGGTGGTCATGTCCTAATCGAGCGCGGGAAATTACCGGAGCAATAAATCCCTGGCTTAACCCGGTTATCTCACCAATGCTCCCAATCGATTCGTCCGTTGAGCCGCTGGCTCGCCTATGCATATTGGCATTCTATGGTAAAACGGGTCAGTCCAAGATCAATCGTGCAGAAAATCCTACTTTGACCTGTGGCTGGAGTACATCAGTCCTTGACCTGGCATGATCGGGAAGTAGCGCTGGTGAAGCAGTATCTTTCGCACCGCATCTCTGCCTTCCTTAACTGGTACAATAAAAAGGTGGCGCTGGTGGAGCGGTAAGCTTCATGAGGCAACTAGCGTAGGCAATTTTTTGCCCGTCTTCGAGCGTCAATCTCGTTTTTTGGGTCTTATGCCCTCCTTTCCATCATGCATGACATAACTGTGTGGTTTCATCGATCTTAGCGCCGCGGAGGTTGGGGGTGTACAGGCTGGCGCTGTCCAGAGTGGCCCTGTCCAGTGAGCCTCAGTCAGGTCGGCCTGGCTCAGATCAGCCTTATCCAGGTTGGCCCGCGCAGATCAGCGCTTTTGAAATAGGCGTAACGCAGGCTGGCCCCGACGCAGCCCGGTGGACAGGCTGATCACGACGAAGAGGCGGAGACGCTGCCGCTAATCACGAAACCGAGCCCTAGAATAATGGCGATGACTGCCCCTATGACGAGCAAGAAGAGGT
>CAZXBD010000328.1:0-1748 GCA_964638305.1 uncultured Geobacteraceae bacterium
TGGCATTCATGGACTTCTGGCCCAAGGTGTGGCGAGGTGTGAAGCCCACCCTGGTCTTCGACTCCCGGTTTACCACCTATGCTAATCTCTCGAAGCTCAATAACGCCGGCATCAAGTTCATCACGTTGCGACGCCGCGGTATAGGTCTCTAGAAAAAGATGTTGGCATACGGATAGTTGCGGACGTAATTTAAAACAGTGCTGGACATTAGCAACCTAACGCTCTATTGTGGCATGGGTTTTTATGCCATAGGAGAGGATGGTTATGTTGAGTTTTCGTCTGGAGCTGTCAGGTGTGCAACGCCGGGAGTTGGAGGGTGAACTCGAGAGAGCAAGACAAACGGGTAATCTGCCGCACTGCAACCGCGTGTTGACCATTTTGGCTTTCGATGAAGGCATGCTCGTCAGCGATATCGCGCGCACGCTTCGGGTATCTCGGGAAGCCGTGCGGGGGTGGCTAAAGAAGTATCTTCTGGCAGGTGTAAGAGGATTAAGGGCAAAAAAGTCGCCGGGGCGACCGCCAAAGTTGACCAAGTCCGAACGTCGCGAACTGTGTCGGATGATCGATGCAGGGCCTGCTCAGGCCGGTCTGCCCGGTAACTGCTGGCGTAGCCCGATGATCCAGCACTTGATCCAAGAGCGGTTTGGTGTTTTCTACAATGTTCATTACATCAGCTCGTTGCTCAAGTCGATGGGTTACTCCTATCAAAAAGCGCGTTTCGTTTCCGGGCACCTAAATCCGAAGGCTAGAGAGCAGTGGCTGAGCGGCCAGTGGCCTGAGATTCTCCAGCTCGCACGGCGCAAGAACGCCTATCTGCTCTTCGGTGACGAAGCCTCATTTCCTCAATGGGGTACTCTGACTTACACGTGGGCAAGGAAAGGCGAGCAGCCAACTATTGAGACTTCTGGCAAGCGCAAGGGATATAAGGTGTTTGGCCTGATCGACTATTTCACTGGCCGGTTTTTCTTCAAGTGTCAGGAGGAGCGGCTCACCTCACAAACCTACGCGGAGTACCTGAAAGGTGTCCTCAGCAAGACCCGTAAGCACATTGTGCTCATTCAGGATGGAGCCAGATATCACACGAGTAAGGCGATGAGGGCTTTTTTTGATCGGCACAAGCACCGGTTGACTGTCTTCGAGCTGCCGTCTTACTCGCCCGACTACAATCCGATTGAGAAGCTCTGGAAGAAAGTCAAAGAAAAAGGAACTCATCTACAATATTTTCCTACCTTCGAGGCTCTCAAGGACAAAGTTCAAGAGACACTGTCGTTCTTCGAGAACGCCAAACAGGAGGTCTTATCTCTCGTTGGTATGTACCGTACGCCAGCGTAAGCCTATCAACTGATTACCAAAATCTTTTTCTGAAAAGCTATAGCTCATGTTTTAGAACAATCTTTATACTGTCGACTGACATATCTGTCACTGGTCCAAGGGGTGTACTTGACGGTGTCCTCTTTGATCCTGTGACCATGGAGGGGGTCTTACCATCAAGGACTTCCAAGTCTCTTGCCGCCTTCCATATCTCCGAGAGGCACGATAGAAAGTTACCCACGGTTTTGCCTGAGTACTGTGCTTGCATCTCAATAAAGAATTCGACCACCTTTCTCCTGCGGAACTGATCGATAGGCACATCTCTGACACCAAGGTAATCGAGGAAGGCATCTACGGACCTGTTGTATTTCCGCAAGATACGTTCCTTCTTGCCCTGCTGACGCTTCATCTCGATGGTGCGTTTCATCAGTTCACGT
>CAZXBD010000329.1:0-7281 GCA_964638305.1 uncultured Geobacteraceae bacterium
CACCAGGGCTCCCTTATCATGACTGTTGCAAAGCACATGGATTGCCGCTTCGTATGGCTGCATGCGGATAACATTACCCGGACAGACGGCAATACACTTGCGACAGCCGGTACACTTTTCACGACTGATGACAGCCAGACCGTCCGCAGTTATTTCGATAGCATCGAAGGGACAGGCACGCAGACAGGAACCGAGCCCCACACACCCGCCAGGACAGATTTTCGGGCCATCGGCAATGCGTTGCGCCGCCAAACAGTCTTCCAATCCCAGGTAGTGATACTTGAGCTGTGCCTTGCGGTTATCCCCCTGACAGAGGACCACGGCGATCTGACGGGCAGCGGCGGAAGCTTCAACGCCAAGGATATGTGCGAGTTTTGCCACGACATCGGCACCCCCCGGAGGGCACTGGTTCAAATCGATATCACCGGCCACCAGGGCCTTGGCATAACCGGCGCAGCCAGGGAAGCCGCAGGCACCGCAATTGGCGCCGGGCAGAACCTCCATTGCCGCCAGCTCACGCGGATCAACTTCGACGGCAAATTTCTTTGCGGCAAAGCCGAGCGCAACGGCGGCAATCATACCAATGCATCCAAGACTCAAGATTGCTGCGAGCATAAATTAACCCTTGACCAGGCCGGCAAAGCCCATAAATGCCAGCGACAACAGACCTGCTGTCACCAGGGCGATAGCCGTACCTCGAAAACTTTGCGGAACGGCGCAGAGCTCGAGTCGTTCGCGCAGACCGGCAAAAAGCACCAGGGCCAGGGTAAACCCGAGAGCCGCTCCGATAGCAAAGACAACTCCCTCAAGGAAAGTGTAGTCCTTCTGAATATTGAGGACTGCGAGCCCCAGAACTGCACAGTTGGTGGTGATTAACGGCAGGAAAATCCCCAGGGATTGGTACAGGACAGGACTGACCTTCTGGATCACCATCTCGACCAACTGGACCAGTGAAGCGATCACGAGGATAAAGGCGATCGTCTGCAGATATTCTATGTCAAAGGGGATCAGAACAAAGTACTGGACAAACCAAGTCACCACCGTGGCCACGGTCATGACAAACGTCACCGCCATCCCCATGCCCAGGGCCGTTTCCACTTTCTTGGAAACTCCCAGGAACGGGCAGATGCCAAGGAAACGCGCCAACACGAAGTTGTTGACAAAAATAGCACTCACCAGAATGACAAGCAGATCAGCCATATACCCTACCCTGTAAATTGGTCAGACCAGCGTTTATAAATCAGTTATCTGCCAAAGTCAAACGGTATACAATGAGAATCTTTTAGTTTTACTTCAAAAGCTGTAAATAGGCAAGGAATCAGGATGAACGGTAAAAATCTGAATCAGTAAAGAGCTATTTTCGCATTATTACGATGAAGCTATGTAAGAAAAATTTAGTCACACTAAAACTGTTCTGAGAAAACAACCCGGAAGGCCGTCAGGAGTAACTGCAGCCAGCTTGACAGGTTCCGGTCGCTATGTTAACAGACGGACTGCACTTTTTACCACCCCAGAGCTATCTATATTCAGCCAGTTGGATAGATCTAAACCAACAGACTCAAATCACCAAGGAGCGACCATGAATCACCAGCAATCTTCCGAACTCTTTGCCAAAGCCAGGCAAGTCATTCCAGGCGGTGTCAACAGCCCGGTGCGTGCGTTCAAATCCGTCGGCTGCGACCCGATCTTCATCGCCCGCGCTGCCGGTTCGAAAATTTTCGACGCTGATGACAATGCTTACATCGACTATGTCGGCTCCTGGGGGCCAATGATCCTCGGCCATTGCCATCCAAAAGTCGTGGAGGCCATTCAGAAAACAGCTGCCACCGGCGCCTCTTTCGGCGCACCCACGGCACGCGAGACACAACTGGCCGAAATGGTCTGCGAAGCTTATCCGAACATCGAAATGGTGCGCATGGTCTCTTCCGGCACTGAAGCAACCATGAGTGCCATCCGCCTGGCCCGTGGCTACACCGGCCGCGACAAGATCCTCAAGTTCGACGGCTGCTATCATGGTCATGCCGACTCCCTGCTGGTAAAAGCCGGCAGCGGCCTGGCAACTTTCGGCGTACCGACATCCCCCGGGGTCCCGGCCGACTTCGCCAAGCACACCCTCACAGCCACCTACAACGACCTTGAGGAAACCAGGGCCATGCTGGCCGCCAACCAGGGTGAAATCGCTTGTATCATCCTTGAGCCGATCGCCGGCAACATGGGTTGCGTGGCACCTAAATCCGGGTTCCTTGAAGGCTTGCGCCAGCTCTGCGACGCCGAAGGGATCATCTTGATCATCGATGAAGTCATGACCGGCTTCCGGGTTGCCTATGGCGGCGCCCAGGAACGCTTCGGTGTTCGCGGCGATCTCGTCTGCCTCGGCAAGATCATCGGTGGGGGCCTGCCGGTTGGCGCTTTCGGCGGGAAACGGGAGATTATGGAATCACTGTCTCCGGATGGCGGGGTTTACCAGGCGGGGACCTTGTCCGGCAATCCACTGGCCATGAGCGCCGGAATCGCCACTCTGCAACTCCTCCAACAGGACGGCTTTTACGAATCGATTGAAGAGAAGAGTGCCTACCTCTGCAAAGGGCTGAAACAAGCAGCGGCAGAAGCCAATGTGCCAACGTCACTGCAACGTGTCGGCGGCATGTTCTGCACCTACTTTCAGCCGGAAGAGGTTTTTAACTTCAGTGACGTCAAACCGGAGACACCACAGATCTTCGCCAGGTTCTTCCGCAGCATGCTGGACGAAGGTATCAACCTGGCCCCGTCTCAGTACGAAGCAGGGTTCATGAGTGTTGCCCACTCGCAGGAGGACCTCGACAAAACCATCGAGGCGGCCAGCAAGTCATTCAAAGCCCTCTAGGGAAAAGATCTTTTAAAAAAAACAAAGAGCCCGGCTTCACAACGAAGTCGGGCTCTTTCAGATTGTTGACAAACCTCACTTTGGCTCGCATGTGGGGTTTGTTTTTTTGTGTATAGGAAATTGAGTCTCATTGAATTCTTTCTTATAGTCTGAGAATATCAGGTCGTTAATTTGTTGCTCTTTATGTTGGGCCTTGGAATCTAAAGACAAAAGCAAAACCGTCGGGGTTGCCCGACAACAACGTCATTTTCTTTGTGGCGACAAAGAAAACGACGCAAAAAAAAGCTTGGCGCTGCGCTTGGCATGTCCTACTCGGGGTTTTCTGGTGGCAAGTAAAGTTATCTGAGCCTTTTAGCTTTCTACACTTCCCCCGTTAGCCCCGAGGCCCTTTAGAACCTCTATGACTCTGGTTGGTGTCGCTTAGGTTTGTTTTTGCCTTTTGCTACAAGATGCCACTGCCTGGAAGGCCCGCAAGCACAGGACCGGATTCTTTCCCTCTGCTTTATCTTAAGGGCTATGAACGCTGGCAAAGGAGATGCCCTCCGCCAGGAGCAAGGCCTTTTTTGCATCCTTTTTGTGGCCGCCTGGACAAAAAGGATGGCGTCTGGCGGGACGCGACCCGCCGGTTATACTTTTGACTCTTAAAAAGACAAAGGCAAACAGATAAACGATCTGTTGCCTTCTCTCCAGCTTCAATTATTGACACAAAGCTGAACCTTGTCAGTAGCCTGAAAAAGCCCGGCTTCACAACGAAGTCGGGCTCTTTAAATGTTTGGAGTACTTTGAGGCGTTTGAATGAAAGGTTTAAAAAGGTCTTTGACTCTTACCCGGCTGGTAATCCCCGGAGAAAGGCGTCATGACAATCTGCACGTCTTCGACAAAGTCACCGGTTGCAACATCGAGCAACACGGGGTTCTCCCCGCCATACTTACCATAAGGCTCTCCCGGGGTCGGCATATCCCAGGCATGGATACGTGCCGCGAGGTAGTAGCCACTCCCTTCCGGGAGATAAATGGTAAATCGCCCCTGCTCATCAGAAAGCGTTGAAGCATAATCCGGGAGACGCTTCATTTCTATGTCGCTATAGGCCATGGCGAAGCCACCCATCACGGGCTTCCCGGCCTGGTCGATCAGAACACCACTTATACCGGTATCCGTCTCCTTCTCAACCACCCTGTTCTTGAAAAACATCGGCGCCTTCATCGCCACAACGGGCAGGTCTACCTCAACAAACTTGCCGGTTTCTACCCGCGTGACCAAACGCTGGTGTTCCGAATAGTAATCTCCGGGGGAAAGAGGTCCTGTCGCCTGGCCACTTAACCGCTTGCGCCCAACGACATAATAGACACCAGCGGGAACTTCCAGTTGATAGTAACCGCTGCTATCGGTCGGGGTTGAAATAAATTGGGAGGGCCCCAGGAGATTGGAAATAGTGTCAGGGTAGATATTGACATAGCCTCCGTCCAAAGGAGTCCCTTCTTCCTTAAGCACGACATGACCACGAATCCCTGTTTTGCCCTGGCCATCAACATACGTACCGACCCACGTTGCATCGGGAGCGACCTCTTTACCGGCTTTATATGTCGTCGACATACCCGATTGGCATGCCAGCAGGACAAGAGGCAAAATAACAATCAACCCGATCCGACAACACAGCATCAAGCTCCGAATGAACATCGCAACCTCCCTAAGGCTATAGAACCAATAGAAACAATTCAATAACAGTCTAGCGACCTGCTACCAAATGTCAAAACATAACTAACCTGCCGTCCGTTTCATGGCAGACAACCTGGTTCAAACCTTCTGTATTACGGGTAGAGGAAACCACTTTGGCGTCTTTTAGCGTCAATAGTGTCCAATCGTATCTACAATAATCGCTTGGCTCTGGTCAAAAAGGGTAAACCGGCCTATCATAGGGAAGCTACTTACTTTCAATGAACCTGTAAGGCTCTTTCATTAAGGAGTATCCGTGATAGACATAAAAATTCTCAAAGCATCCCCGCTCCAGACAAAAACAGCCTGCCTGGTGATCGGCGTCTACGAAAAAGGCCTTTCCGAGCCACTCCTGAAAGAACTTGATAAGCAACTCGGCGGCCTACCACACAAAGCCCAACGCAGCGGTGAATTTACAGGAAAAGCCGGCGAGCAGAGCCTTTTCCAACCAGCCGGCCATCTGCCAGCAGAGCGCGTTCTGCTGATCGGCCTCGGTCCGAAGAAGCAGGTTTCCCTGGAAAAAATTCGTCAGGCTGCGGGAGAGGCCATGCAGCAAATCATTGGCAAGAAAATCGGGACAGCTGCGTTTGCCCTGCCCTTATCTACAGTAAAGCAGGACGATAGGGCCGCACATATCCAGGCGATGGCGGAGGGGCTCCTGCTGGCCAGTTATCGTTACGACCGCTTCCTTGGCGAGAAAGAGAAAGGTTCACGCAAGCTTCCAAAATCCATCACCTTGCTAATCGACAACCCCCGCGAAAAGCAGGCCAGCGAAAATGCGCTGGAACAGGCCCGTAAACTCTGTCGGGCCGTCGCCTTGACTCGCGATCTGGTCAACACTCCCGGGAATATCAAGTCGCCGGCCTATCTTGCGGAACAGGCGGAGAATGCTGCCGGACAAAGCAACCTGAAGTGCAAACTCCTGGGTCAGAAGGAACTGGCCAAAGAAGGTTTTGGCGCGCTGCTCGGCGTCGCCCAGGGCAGCGTGCGTGAACCGCAGCTGATCGTGCTTGAACATAACGGCGGCAACAAGGATCAAGCGCCGATTGCTCTGGTCGGTAAAGGCGTGACCTTTGACTCTGGCGGTATCTCGTTGAAGCCTGGTGAGAAGATGGATGAGATGAAGATGGACATGGCGGGAGGGGCCACCGTCATAGGCACCATGCTGGCTGCCTCCCTGCTGGAATTGCCAATCAACCTTGTCGGGATCGTACCTGCCGTGGAGAACATGCCCTCCGGCACTGCGTACCGGCCAGGGGATATTCTGACCAGCCTTTCCGGTCAGACGATCGAGGTCCTCAACACTGACGCCGAAGGGCGCTTGATCCTCGCCGACGCCTTGACTTATGCAAAACGTTACGAGCCGCAGCTGGTCATTGATCTGGCGACTCTGACCGGCGCCTGCATCATCGCCCTGGGCCATCATGCAACAGCGGTCCTTGGCAATGACCAGAAACTGGTGCAAGACCTCTTAAGCGCCGGGGAGGAAAGCGGTGAACGCCTCTGGCAGCTGCCGCTGTGGGAAGATTATGACAAGCTGATCAAGAGCGATGTTGCTGACGTCAAGAACGCCGGAGGCCGCGCCGCCGGGACGATCACTGCGGCAGCTTTCCTGAAAAAATTTGCCAGCGACTTCCGCTGGGCACATCTTGATATAGCCGGGACCGCCTGGCGCGACCAGAGCCAACCTTATACGCCCAAGGGTGGCACCGGGGTCGGTGTCCGGATGCTGATCGCATTTCTGCAGAAGATGACGCCGACCAGTTGATGACAACCGAGTCTCCTCTTGCACCGGCCTTTCGCCTTGACAGGGAAAAAGCCGGTTGCTAGGTTACGAAGTTCGATTATAACTTAATGTAAGAGACCTTATTCTAAAGGTTACGGATCCGCATCATGAGAGTTCTGGTATCTGACAAATTTCCCACCGAAGGCCTTCAAGTCCTGGAACAGGCAGAGGGCATCGAGCTTGACTATCAACCCGGGCTGTCAACTGAGCAGCTGCTGGAGGCTGTCACTGAAGCAGATGCGCTGATTGTCCGTAGCGGCACACAGGTTACGGAAGAAGTCTTTCAGGCGGGCAAGAATCTCAAGGTGGTCGGTCGCGCTGGTGTCGGAACAAGGAACCTGGACCTCGATACTGCCAATCGTAAAGGGGTTGTCATCATGCACACCCCGTTCGGCAGCACAACCACCACGGCGGAGCATACCATTGCCATGGTATTCGCCTTGGCCCGGCAGATACCAAGAGCCAGCCAGTCAACTAAAAGCGGCCAATGGGAGACAGAAAGTTTTCTGGGTGTTGAAATAGCAGGGAAAACTCTTGGCGTCCTCGGCGCCGGGAAAATCGGTCGTCTGGTAATCGAACGGGCTCTCGCCCTGAAAATGAGACCGATTATTTACGACCCCTATCTTGTTGAGGACACCATCAGCCTGCTCGGTGCAGAACAGGTTGGCTTCGAGGAGTTACTGGCCCAGTCCGATTTCCTGACACTGCACACACCGCTCAACGCGGAGACAGCCAATATCCTGAACAGCGAGACCCTGGCAAGGATCAAGCCCGGTTGCCACATCATCAATTGTGCTACCGGGGGCCTGATCGATGAAATGGCTCTGGCGGAAGCAATAACCAACGGACGCGTAGCCGATGAAGCAATCGATGTCTTCAGCCAGGAACCACAGAGGCAAGAAAACACGCTGCACGGCCT
>CAZXBD010000330.1:0-5932 GCA_964638305.1 uncultured Geobacteraceae bacterium
CCATCAACATCGCAGCGCCCTTATGGCGGCCACGAGATTGTCGACCAGCCTGCAGGAGATTCCCGGCGTGCCTGAAGATCTCTCTGGGGCTGTGGAGCAGTTAATCGGATTTTTACAAGAAAAACAGGAACCACAGGACTAGGGTTTTCACCGTACGTGGAAGCCCCCTACATTGTTATCGGTAAAGCTCTGAAGATAAGCGCCAACGCAATTGTGCCGCCGACACAAAGCGAGACATAGAGAAGAAGTACGCGCGGCTTGAACATGGAGATAAAAACGGCCATGACCGGCAGCGCCGTAACCGGTCCGCCAACCAGCGCGGCAACCCCGGCACCTTTGGCCAGAGGAATTGCTTGCCCCGGATCTGGGAGGTAGAAGCCGAACAACATCGAAGCTGCGGTCACTTGCGGCAAATGTAGCGGGATGGCCGCCAGAGTCAGGGTAAAAATCGGCAAGATCCCCTGCCCTTCAAGCAGGCCGGTGATCCAACCGTTAGGGATAAAGAGCAAGGCCACCACTTCGATCACCAGGCCGATCAGGACAAACTTGCTGATTTTCAAGCTGCCTTCCCAGAACCGCGCCAGAAAAACCAGAAACTTGTTGTGGGTGCAACGATCGACCCGGTGTGAAAGCTGCTGGCCACACTCGCAGCGAAGCTCTTCAACAGGATAGTCAGGGTCATGAAAATCACCCTGAGGCAAGGCTTTGCGGAAAATTACTTCTTCAGCGAACCCTTTGTTCCGCAACAGGTGGGTCACGAAACCGGCGAACATACCGAGAGCAAGGGCGCAGACCAGTACTGTCAAGGCCCAGCTGGTCCCGAGCATTCCGGAAATCATGGTAAAAGACGCGGGGCTCATCAGGGGAGAGGTTACCAGCAGGGCCATGGCCGGAGCCAGGGGTAAACCTGCAACCAGCAGGGAGATCACCAATGGCAGCGTAGCACATGCGCAGAGTGGACTGGCAACGCCAAGCAGGGTCGCTGCAGGAATTGCCAGGAGACCGAAACGCGTCAGGGCCTTGCGTATCTTGACGTGCCATTTCAGCGTACGGATGACCGCCTCGAAAAAAACACCGATCGCCAGATAAGGAAGGATATAGAGGAACTCATGCCAGAGTTCCGAACCAAGTTCGGTAAGCAGTTGGGGCAAATTATCCATAAATGCAGCTAACCTCGGTCAGGTTTTTGTCGAATGTCCCCAAAAAGGACAGCTTTCCGACGCCGGGAAAGGAGATAACACCAGAAACACGGATTTTGCGAGTCATCTCAATATCCTCTAGCAAAAGCCGTTCCCATTTATTGTTGATCCAGGGCAGCACAAGACTGCCAACAACGAAAAAGGTCAAGGTTTCTCGACTGATTTTTCAGATTCACCTTGCCAAGATCGATTTAATGCATTAAAAAACGACATCTACTATCAGAAGGCACTTTTCCTGACAAGCATTTTCCAAAACTAAATGTTATAATCGGTTGTCAATCAAGTTAAGGAGTCTGTAATGACGCGTGAGTTTAAGAATAAAGTCAGGGAACAGTTTGGCCGTGCAGCGGATGGATATATCCATGACCAGGGCTTCTCGACCGGTGACGATCTGGAAACGATGGTGTCTCTGCTGCAGCCGATGCCCGACGATAATATGCTTGACGTAGCCTGTGGCGGCGGGCACACGGCCCTGCGTTTCTCGCCACTGGTCCGCAGTGTTGTCGCCTCGGACCTGACCATGGTCATGCTGAAAAAGGCCCAGGAGTATATCAGCGAAGAAGGTGGCGTCGACAATATCACTTTTCGCGAAGCGGACGCCGAAGACCTGCCTTTCCCTGCCGGCGCCTTCACACTGCTGACCTGTCGTGTCGCGCCTCATCACTTCCCGGATGTTTCCAGGGCTTTGAATGAATTCCATCGCGTCCTGCGTCGAGGCGGCCGTATCGCCATCGTCGACACGGTTCTTCCTGACGACCCCGAAATAGCCGAGTGGTACCAGGCAATGGAACAGATGCGTGATCCGACTCATATCCAGGCCTATACAGAGGAAGCCTGGCGCGAAATGGTTCAGGAAGCCGGGTTCATCCTGCATGAAACTGCGATCGTACCAAAAACCCATGACTTCCCGACCTGGGCGAAACGGGCCGGTCTGAGCCGTGATGGCATCGCCACCCTCAACAAATTCTTCGTCGATGCCCCGGAGAAGGTTCAGGACTACTTCCAGATTGAGACCTTTGCCGGAGAGGTTGAAGCTTATACCGATCGCAAGGTTTTGATCTACGCCAGTCGGCCGCCGAAAAAATAACCCTGCATAAATAACTGATGTTCTCCAAGTCGCCCCGGTTTTCCGGGGCGACTTTTGTTTGGCCTTCATCCCTATGCAGCACCACCTGAGCGGAGCACCCTGGCCGGGAAACAGGCGGACCAACTGTCTGAGCGAAGCAAGTTTTGGTCCGCCCCCGGTCTGGGTGTGGAGCGCAGGGAACTGCCGTAGGCAGTGGTGCTGCCGGGCGCCTTTTGGCTTACCTTTTGTACGCACAAAAGGTAAGGCGCCGACCGGGGGCGCATCCCCGGATTTCCTGTAGACAGAGACATACCTAAATCAAAATGGGACAAACGACAAATCTGTTACGACTGACTTAACTATTTGCTATAAAATTTATGCTATCCTGTAACCTCCCTGTAACTTGCTGGAAAGAGGCAAAAGCATGGTCAGCTATAACACCAAACGCATTCACATCTGCCTGTTCCTGTCGACACTCCTGCTGATGTTGTCGGGCACAGCTCTGGCGCTGGATATCCAGGAACTGGTCCGCAAGGTCGAGCAGCAGTATATGGGCACATCCTCGCGGGCGCAGACCACCATGCAGGTCAAAACTTCACACTGGGAGAGAACCCTGGAAATGGAAGCCTGGTCTCTCGATCGCGATTATTTCCTGATCAGAATCCTTGAACCGGCCAAGGAAAAGGATGTCGCGACGCTCAAGAGATATCGTGAGGTCTGGAATTATCTGCCCAAAGTCGACCGTGTCATCAAGGTCCCACCATCGATGATGGGCGGCAACTGGATGGGCAGCCACATCACCAACGATGATCTGGTCAAGGCCAATCACATTGAGGAAGAATACGATCTCAGTTTGCTCGAGGAAACAGAGACTCACTATGTTGTTGAGTGTCTACCAAAGGCTGAGGCTGCTGTCGTCTGGGGTAAAATCATCTATCATGTACGCAAAGAGCCTCAGGTCCCCGAGCAAATCGATTACTTTGACGAAGAGATGGTCCGCGTGCGCGAGATCCGCTTCGATGATATCCAGCAGATCGGCGATCGCATTGTTCCCCTGCGCCTGACGGTTCTGCCCCTGGAGAAACCTGGAGAGATGACCATTCTCCATTACCGGGAACTGGTTTACGGACTGCCTCTGGACGAAACTTTCTTTTCACTACGCAATCTAAAACAGCGCTGACCATGCTTCTGACTCTGGCCTTCCGCAATCTCTGGCGCAACCGGCGACGCACCTTGCTGACTCTTTCGGCGATGGTGGTCTCCGCGGCACTTCTGATCCTCGCTCTCGGCGTGTTCTCAGGCATGTTCAAGGATATGCTGGCCTCGGCGACAGAGCAATATTATGGGCACCTGGTTCTTGCTCATCCTGAGTACCATCAGCGTCGGGATCTCTTCGCCTACCTTCCGGAAGACATTGCGGACCACGCAAGACTTGTCAGTGAAGCCGAGATCATCGGTAAATCGCCACGGTTAAGAAGTTTCGGTTTGCTCTCGCGAAGTGAAACCAGTCAACCTGTCGAATTGCTCGGTGTGATCCCTGAACATGAACAGCAGGTCACCTCACTACAGCAGCACCTGACCAGCGGACATTATCCTGCAGCAGATGAAGAGAACGGCGCCCTGATCGGTCAGGGATTGGCCCGCAAAATGAACTTGCAACCGGGAGATGAGGTGGTTTTTGTGACCCAGGCGGCTGATGGCTCGATCGGCAACGACCTGTTGATCGTCAGCGGCATCTTCGCAACCGGAGACAGTCGGCACGACAACAACCTGGTGCTGGCACCCTTGCCATGGTTGCAGCAGGTCCTGGTCCTCCCCGGACGCATTCACGAAGTCGCCATGGTTGTTGCCGACCCCATGACCGCATCACAGCTTGCCGACCGGCTCAACCTCGACTTTTCCGAGAACCTCGAAGTTCTTGACTGGGGCGATCTGCTGCCGGAAATGCGTGAAGTTATCGCAGCCTATGATGTCAGTCGTATGATCATTGTCACAATTCTTTACCTGGCCACCGGCCTGGGCATTCTCAACACTTTTTTTATGTCGGTGATGGAACGAACCCGTGAGTTCGGCATTCTCATGGCACAGGGAATGTCACCCTGGAAAATCCGGAGTCTTGTCTTGTTGGAGACCTTACTGCTGAGCGGCATGGCCCTCGCCATAGGGTTGCTCTGCGGGGCGAGCATGACACTTTACATGAAACTGGTCGGCATTGACCTGTCCGCCTATATCACGCCAGTCACGTATGCCGGCGGCACCATCCTGCCCCGTCTGCACGCCGTTTTTGAAACGGGTAATTTCGTGGTTCCCGCCGGGATGTTGCTGTTGGTCAGCCTCCTGGCCGGTTTTTTACCCGCGAACCGGGCGGCACGGCTTAATCCTGTCACAGCTGTGCGCGAGGACTGAAAAAGGTATGGACCACTTATCTCTGGCATGGAAGAACCTCTGGCGCAACCGGCGACGCACCATCATCACGCTGGCGGCGATTGCTTTCAGCATCATGCTGGTTCAGGCACTGCACAATCTCTCCTTCGGTGTTTATGCCGGCATGGTTGATAGCGGGGTCAAGGCCGGCTCAGGGCACATTGCCGTTTATCGGCAGAACTACCTCGAAAGTCGCGAGGAGAAGCTTTATTTCAAGGATCACAACCTGGTTGCTGAGATTGAAGATATCGAGGGTGTCGAGCAAGTCCTGCCGCGCCTCTACGTCCCCGCCCTGGCCCAGTCAAGCAGAGAGAGTCGCGGCGTCATTCTGATCGGTGTCGACCCGCAACGGGAAAAGCAGATCAACCCGTTTCTCAAATCACTGGCCGCTGAAACCATGATCCGCACCGTCGACTCTCGCGATGCCGTGATCGGTTCTCGCCTGCTCGAGGAATTACAGATCAAACCCGGCCAGAAGTTTGTTGTCACCGCACAACACGAGGACGGGACCTTGCACAGCGAGCTGCTTCGCGTGCGGGGCGTGGTCAGTTCGGGCATGAAGGACATTGACAGCTCTCTGATCCTGGTCGGCCGCGAGCGGGCCGGGCTGCTCACAGGAGCAACCGGTTCTGTTCACGAACTGGCTGTCGTCCTGTCCGATCCCGGCCATGAAAAATCCGTGCACGGGCAGGTAGCCACGCTGCTTGAGGGACGACCGGACATTGAAGCCGTCAGTTGGGAAAGGGCCATGCCAAACCTGGCCAACGCGATCAAGCTTGATTATGCCAGCCAGAAATTCATTTTTTTGATTATCCTCCTGATCGTCGCGATCGGTGTGGTCAACACCCTGCTGATGTCCGTCATGGAACGCATGCGGGAGTTCGGTGTTATTCTCGCCCTGGGCAGCAGACCAATGACGCTGCGCAGCATGATTTTCCTGGAAGCGTTGTCACTCGGGTTGCTCGCTGCGCTCGTCGGTACGGTGCTAGGCAGCCTGGCCACCTGGTACATTGTTGTCGTGGGCATCAACCTGGCGGCGTTTGTGCCGGAGACACTGGAATTCGGTGGTGTCGTCTTCGATCCGATCATGCGGGCCAGCTGGGACCCCGTCTGGATGCTCAGGATTGCCCTTTACGTGGTCGGATTAACGCTCCTGGCAGCTCTTTATCCGGCCATCAAGGCCGGTCGCATTACCCCGGTGGAGGGGATGCGACACCATTAACCCCGGAAGCGGGAAGTGCGA
>CAZXBD010000331.1:0-25359 GCA_964638305.1 uncultured Geobacteraceae bacterium
GGATAGAGACTGTAAAACAGTTACAAATGATTTGTCTTTCAGCGCCTCTGTGACTCCGTGTTGAATAAGTTATAAACAGTGAAAAAACAATACAGAACGTTTGCGCAACTCTGGTCATTGTTGGCAAACAGCATGTGCCGATGATATGGGCCGCATAAAAAGGGCGAGGCGGGTAGCGGGTGGCTCGTGGCTCGAAAAAGCTAAATCCTGGAAAGCATCCAACGCAGAGAAACGGAGACGCGGAGGATGCATTCTATAAAACAGTTACAAATGATTTGTCTTTCAGCGCCTCTGTGACACCGCGTTGAATAAGTTATAAACAGTGAAAAAGCAATACAGAACGTTTGCGCAACCCAGGTCATTGTTGGCAAACAGCAGTAGCGGGTGGC
Source organism: uncultured Geobacteraceae bacterium (assembly GCA_964638305.1). GTDB lineage: Bacteria > Desulfobacterota > Desulfuromonadia > Desulfuromonadales > BM103 > M0040. The sequence goes on from CAZXBD010000331.1 coordinate 390, forward strand.
TCGTGGCTCGAAAAAGTTAAAAACTGGAAAGTATTCAACGCAGAGAAACGGAGACGCGGAGGATAGAGACTGTAAAACAGTTACAAATGATTTGTCTTTCAGCGCCTCTGTGACTCCGCGTTGAATTAAGTTATAAACACTGCAAAAAAAACAATTTTAGGAGCTAAAGCATGATCCCACGTTATACAAGGCCGGAAATGGCGCAAATCTGGGAGCCGGAGAACCGCTTCCGGATCTGGCTTGAAATTGAAACGCTGGCTTGTGAAAAACAGGCCGATCTCGGTGTTATTCCTGCTGAGGCTGTGAAGGTTATTCGCGAAAAAGGCGATTTTGATATTGCCCGGATTGATGTTATTGAGGCAGAGGTCAAGCATGATGTGATCGCATTTCTGACTTCGGTGGCTGAATATGTCGGCCCCGAGGCCCGCTTCATTCATCAAGGTATGACTTCTTCGGATGTCCTCGACACCTGCTTTTCGGTGCAGATGGTCCAGGCCGCTGATGAACTGTTGGCCGATCTTGATATGGTGCTGGAATCGACCAAAGTGCGTGCCATCGAGCACAAGGACACGGTCTGTATTGGCCGCTCCCACGGTATCCATGCCGAGCCGGTGACTTTTGGTCTGAAACTCGCCTCCTGGTACGCTGAGATGGATCGTAACCGTGAACGCCTTAAAGCGGCCCGCAAGGGCATCGCGACCGGCGCTATCTCCGGTGCGGTCGGCACCTTTGCCAATATCGACCCTGTGGTCGAGGAATATGTTTGCGAAAAGCTTGGCCTGAGTCCGGAACCGGTTTCCACTCAGGTCATTCCGCGTGATCGTCATGCCGAATACTTCTGTGTGCTTGGAATCATCGCTTCGTCACTGGAGCGGATTGCCGTCGAAATTCGTCACCTGCAAAGGACTGAAGTTCTCGAGGTAGAAGAATTCTTCAGCAAAGGGCAGAAGGGCTCATCGGCCATGCCGCATAAGCGCAACCCGATCCTTTCCGAGAACCTGACCGGCCAGGCACGTTATATCCGCTCGTTCGCAATGCCCGCCATGGAGAATGTAGCGCTCTGGCACGAACGTGATATTTCGCACTCTTCAGTGGAGCGTTATATCGGACCCGACGCGACCGTCGCTCTCGATTTCTCTCTGCGTCGATTGAACGGCCTGATTAAGAACCTGGTCGTTTATCCCAAGAATATGGAGAGAAACCTCAACCAGATGCGCGGCCTGGTCTTTTCCCAGAAAATCCTCCTTGATCTGACTCAGACCGGCGTTTCACGCGAAGAGTCCTACCGCATGGTGCAGCGCAACGCCATGAAGGTGTGGGAAGAGGGTAAAGATTTCCAGGAAGAGCTGCTTGCCTATACGGCTGTTGTCGAGGCGCTGGGCAAGGAGAAGATTCTGGAGTCCTTCGACCTGAATTATCATCTCAAGCATGTTGATACGATTTTCAAGCGGGTGTTTGGGGAAGAGCTGAGGGGCTAGGAGCAGGGAGCAAGGAGCAAGGAGCGAGGAGCTAGAGGTAGGGGCAAGGGGTAGGGAGCAAGGAGCTACCCAGCTAACAAGCTACTAAGCTAACAAGCTACCCAGCTAACAAGCTAAACATTAAGGAGTTTTAGATGGCCTGGCGAATAGTAGTCGGTCTCAAAGATAATGTCCGCGATGCTCGCGGTGAGAGGGTGCGTCGTGAGATACGCGAGCATCTTGGTATTGAGCTGAAAAAAGTTCGTACCCTCGATGTCTACACAGTTGACGCGCAACTCTCCGACGCAGAAATTGACGCGGCGGCGGCCGGACCTTTCAGCGACCCGATCATTCAGGATTATGCAGTCAATCTGCCGCTCGCCCATGGTTTTGACGTTTTGGTTGAAGTCGGCTACCGACCGGGTGTTACGGACAATGTCGGACGGACTGCCCGCGAGGCAATCCAGTACCAGACCGGCCGTTCCTTTGCCGACGATGAAGGTGTCTATACGTCCGTGCAGTATCTCCTCTCCGGCGCTATCTCGGTCGATGACGCCGAACGGATTGCCCGTGATTTCCTCGGTAACGGTCTGATCCAGCGATGGGATATTGTTGCGCGGGCTGATTTTGACAGCAGTAGTGGCATCCAGGTGACCGTCCCCAGAGTCACCAGCAGCGCCCGGCCGGCGATTCGCCCTGTCAACCTGGAGGTCTCTGATGAAGCTTTGATGGAGATCAGTCGCGCGGGCATGCTCGCTCTGACCCTCGAGGAGATGAAGGCGATTCAGTCCTACTTCCGCCAGGATGAAGTGATTGCGACACGCAAACAGGTCGGGCTTGAGGCCATGCCGACCGATGTCGAGCTTGAGGCCTTGGCACAGACCTGGAGCGAGCACTGCAAGCACAAGATTTTCGCGGCGCGGATAGAGTACGAGGATGACCAGGGACGTCAGGAGGTTATCAACTCGCTCTTTAAAAGCTACATCATGCAGGTCACCGCTGATGTTCGTAAAGCCAAGGGCAAGGATGATATCTGCCTCTCCGTGTTCAAGGACAATGCCGGCGTCATCAAGTTCAATGATGACTGGAGCCTGGTCTATAAAGTTGAAACCCATAATTCACCGAGCGCTCTCGATCCGTACGGCGGTGCCCTGACCGGCATCGTTGGCTGTAACCGCGATCCTTTCGGCACCGGCATGGGCGCGCGCTTGATGTTCAATACCGATGTGTTCTGTTTTGCGTCGCCTTTCTACGACAAGCCTTTGCCGCCACGCCTGCTGCATCCCCGCCGTATTTTCGAAGGCGTTGTAGAAGGGGTAGAACATGGCGGCAACAAGAGCGGCATCCCCACGGTCAATGGTTCGATCGTCTTCGATGAGCGCTTTGCCGGCAAACCTCTGGTCTATTGTGGCACCGGGGCGATCATGCCGCGTGTTCTCAATGGCAAGCCTGGCCATGAGAAGCAAGCGCTGCCAGGCGACCGCATCGTCATGGCTGGCGGACGGGTCGGCAAGGACGGCATCCACGGCGCGACCTTTTCGTCGGAGGAGCTGCACGAAGGTTCACCGGTGACTGCTGTGCAGATCGGTGACCCGATCACGCAGCGGCGCATGTTCGATTTCCTGATCATTGCCCGTGATCGTGGCCTCTACAATGCGATCACAGATAACGGCGCCGGCGGCCTCTCTTCTTCGGTGGGCGAGATGGCAGAAGATACTGGCGGCTTCGAGATGCACCTTGATCGCGCTCCGCTCAAGTATAGCGGCCTGCAGCCCTGGGAAATCCTGATCTCGGAAGCCCAGGAACGCATGACCATGGCGGTCCCCCCTGAAAAGCTCGATCAATTCACAACCCTGGCCACTGAAATGGGTGTTGAAGTCTCGGACCTCGGCCAGTTCACCGATTCCGGGTATTTCCACTGCCTCTATAACGGTGATACGGCCTCCTACCTGCCGATGGAGTTCATTCACGATGGAGTGCCGCAGATGGTGCTTGCGGCGCGCTGGACCCCGCCGACGCATCAGGAGCCGGATTTTTCCCAACCGCTCGATATGGACGCCACCCTGCGGCACATGCTCGGCCGGCTTGATATCTGCTCCAAGGAGTCCGTCGTCCGCCGCTATGATCATGAAGTTCAGGCCGGAACGGTGATCAAGCCGCTGGTCGGTGTTGCCAATGACGGCCCCTCTGACGCTGCTGTTGTCCGCCCCCTCTTCGATTCTTTCGAAGGTGTGGTGGTTGCTCACGGCATCTGCCCTGGTTACAGTGACATTGACACTTATCACATGATGGCCAACGCCGTTGACGAAGGGCTGCGCAACTACGTCTCTGTGGGCGGCAACATCGAGCATGTCGCCGGTCTTGACAACTTCTGCTGGTGTGACCCGGTTCTCAGCGAGAAAACCCCGGACGGTGAGTATAAGGCCGCCCAGCTGGTGCGGGCCAACCAGGCTCTCTACGATTACTGCCTCGCTTTCGGCGTGCCGCTGATTTCCGGCAAAGATTCCATGAAGAACGACTACATGATCGGTGACACCAAGATCTCGATTCCGCCGACCGTGCTCTTCTCGGTGATTGGCAAGATCGAAGATCTGCGCATGGCGGTCACCATGGATGCCAAGGCGCCCGGCGATCTGGTCTACATATTGGGCCAGACCCGCAATGAGCTGGGTGGTTCTGACTATTACGCGATGCACGACAAGGTTGGCCGCAATGTTCCGGAGGTTGATGCGAAGAGCGCAATGCAACGCTATCGCACGCTGAATGCAGCGCAGGCGGAAGCTTTGATCGCGTCCTGCCATGATCTCTCCGACGGTGGCCTTGGCGTCGCCCTGGCAGAAACCGCCTTTGCCGGTGGCTTCGGTCTGGATATCGACCTCAACAAGGTTCCGGTTGATGCCGCCATGCGCGAAGACAAGCTGCTCTACAGTGAATCGGCCAGTCGCCTGCTGGTGACAGTCAAGCCGGAGCATCAGGAGCACTTTGAAGCACTTTTTGTCGGTCAGGAATGTGCCTGTGTCGGCAAGGTGTCGAATGATGAATATCTGAAAATCTCAGGTCTGCACGGTGAAATTCTGATACGCAGCACTATCGATGACCTCAAGGAAGCGTGGCAAAGCCCGCTGCGGGAGATGTAACTATGGCGAAACAGGTAAGGGCTGTTGTCATTTCCGGTAACGGTACCAATTGTGAACGCGAAGTGGCCAGCGCCTGTCGCATGGCCGGCGCTGATGTTGTTGACATTGTGCATGTCGCCGAGCTGCTGTCGGGTCGGGCTCGACTCGACGACTACCATTTTCTCAACCTGGCAGGAGGTTTCCTCGATGGTGACGACCTCGGCAGCGCCAAGGCGGGGGCAAATCGGCTGACACACGCTGCGGTGAAAGGCAGCGAAGAGTCCTTAAGTGGTCAGTTGCAGCGGTTTATCGCTGACGGCAAGTTGATCATGGGGGTTTGTAACGGCTTCCAGTTAATGACCAAGATGGGGCTGCTGCCGGCCTTGAACGGGGATTACCGGAAACAGTCGGCAACTCTGACCTTCAACGATGGAGGCCGTTTCGAAGATCGCTGGTGTTACCTTAAAGTTGATCCGGAGTCGCCTTGCGTTTTTACCCGTGGTCTGGATGGCATCTACCTGCCGGTACGACACGGCGAGGGCAAATTTGTCGTTGAGAGTGACAGCCTGTTGCAGCAGATCGAAGCGAAACACCTGTCCGTGGTAAAATACTGCGATGCAGAGTATCGGGCCCCGGTCATGGAATACCCCTTGAACCCGAACGGCTCGGTCGCGGCGATTGCCGGAGTCTGTGATGAGTCCGGACGACTCTTCGGGCTGATGCCGCATCCGGAGGCTTATCTCCACCGCACCCACCACCCGCGCTGGACCCGTGAGCCAGATCTCCCGGAAGAAGGAATGGGATTACTTCTGTATATCAATGCAGTGAACTATATTCGCAAGGAATTACTTTAAGGAACGTGGCGCGTGGCGCGTGGCGTGAAAAATCTTCAATTAAAACCCCAATAGCTGGTAACCAGCTGCGGAGATTTTATTAATCATGTTTGATAAGTTTCAGGATGAATGCGGTGTCTTCGGTATCTTTGGCCATCCGGAAGCCGCCAATCTGACCTATCTCGGCCTCTACGCTTTGCAGCATCGCGGGCAGGAAAGCTGCGGAATCGTTTCTAGCGACGGTAAGAGCCTGCGTGCTTACCGCGGCATGGGCCTGGTCGCTGATGTCTTCAAGCGGGACTCGATCTTCGATGAACTGCCTGGTCGCAACGCCATTGGTCATGTCCGTTACTCGACGGCCGGCAGCAGCGATTTCAAGAATGTCCAGCCGATCATGGTTGACTATGCTCGCGGTAGTATCGCTGTCGCTCATAACGGCAACCTGGTCAATGCTCAGGATATCCGCAATGATCTTGAACATACCGGGTCGATCTTTTCCACGACCTCCGATACAGAAGTTCTGGTCCATCTTTTGGCTAAGTCACAAAGCGACTCTCTGGCAGAGCGTGTTGCCGAGTCAATGATGGCGGTCAAAGGGGCTTTCAGTATTGTTTTCCTTACTGAGACGAGAATGGTTGCGGTACGTGACCCGAACGGTTTCCGTCCGCTGGCCCTCGGCAAGCTTAACGATGCCTACGTTATCGCCTCAGAAACCTGTGCCTTCGACCTGATTGAAGCTGAGTTTATCCGTGAGATCGAGCCTGGTGAGATGATCGTGATCGACAAGCACGGCCTGAAGTCGTTCAAGCCGTTCAAGGAAACCAAGCCTTCACCCTGTATTTTTGAATTTGTCTACTTCGCCCGTCCGGACAGCACCATCTTTGGTGAGCAGGTCTACAAGGTGCGCAAAGAGCTCGGTCGCCAGCTGGCCCGGGAACATCACGTTGACGCTGATGTCGTCATTGCCGTGCCCGATTCCGGGGTCCCGGCGACCATCGGCTATGCCGAAGAATCGGGTATCCCCTTCGAGCTGGGCCTGATCAGGAATCATTATGTGGGCAGGACTTTTATCGAGCCCCAGCAGTCGATCCGTCATTTTGGCGTCAAACTGAAGCTCAACCCGGTTCGTGACGTAATCGAAGGCAAACGGGTTGTCGTAGTCGATGACTCGCTCGTCCGCGGCACCACGGCGCGCAAGATCGTCAAGATGATTCGTAATGCCGGTGCCCGTGAAGTGCATATGCGGCTGTCCAGCCCGCCGACCAGCTTTCCCTGCTACTACGGTATCGACACGCCTTCGAGAAAAGAGCTGATTTCCTCTTCACATACGATTGATGAGATCAGTCGCTATATTACGTCCGACACGATCGGTTACCTGAGTCGGGAGGGTATGCTCGCGGCGGCCGGTGTCCCCGAAGGCGCCTCCGGGTGCTTCTGCGACGCCTGTTTCAGCGGTGATTACCCGGTTAAATTTCCAAGATTGAAAGCGGATCGGCAGCTTGGGCTTTTTTGACAAAAAGCCCAAGCTGAATTTTGAATTCTTAATTCTCAATTTTGAATTAATACACAATTAAAAATTTAAAACTCAAAATTAAAAATTGATTTTAAAGGAGAGAAGAATGACGGAGCAGGAACGTAATGAATTGATCGAGATCGTGCGCGAGCTGTCTTACGAAGAGCGTGAAGTGACTCTCGCGTCCGGGCGTAAAAGCAACTTCTATTTTGACGGCAAGCAAACGGCCCTGCATGCCAAGGGCGGTCTGCTGGTTGGTAAGGCATTCTGGGAAATTGTAAACACTTTTGAAGGCCCGATCCATGGTGTCGGTGGTCTGACCATGGGGGCTGACCCGATCGCAACAGCGACTTCCATCGCTGCAACCCTTGCTGGTGACCCGGTGCATGCCTTCATTATTCGCAAAGAGCCGAAAGGTCACGGGACTGGGCAATGGCTGGAAGGTCGCAAGAACCTGCCTCCCGGATCGCGCGTTGTTATCGTTGAGGATGTCACGACCACCGGTGATTCATCAATGAAAGCCGTTGATCGGGCTCAGCAGGAAGGCCTGAAAGTACTGGGTGTCATCACCCTGGTTGATCGTGAAGAAGGTGCTCGCGAAAACATTGAAGGGCAGGGGCAGATCCTTAAGTCAGTCTTTACCCGCACCGAGGTTGTTGGTTAAGCTGCTTTCAACAATACGGAAGACCCGAACAGGGGCGCGATATCGCGCCCCTGTTTTTTGTTATAATGGTTAAAATTGCAAAGAGGAGAATCATTCTGTCCAACAGCAAAAAGATTGTTTTCCTGGGGCTTTCATGCCTTTTGCTTGCTCTCTCCACAGGGTGCGTCGGAACCAGAATGGGGTATCAGGGCAACCTGGTTACTCCTGCCATGCAAGTCGTAGCTTTGCAGGAGAGCGACTCGATGACCAGCAGCTGGGCGACCTTCGACCTGACAATTGATTATGAGTTTATGGGAGATGATGGATTCATGGACATTTCCGGGCAGGCTGTCCTCAGTGAACATTATCAGATGAATTACAATTCAATCAGTAGGTTGTACGTATATCTTTTCTTCCTCGATGAGAATTCGCGCGTCTTGGAATCGGCCCGTCTCGTCAGGTCATTAACCGGTGATGTGGATGAAGTTATGGCGTTTTCCCACCGCTATAAACTTCCCGCCGGAGCTACAGACTTCTCCTTCGGATACGATGGAATGGCTCGTGAAATACGAACTTTTTCATCCTTCTATGAGTTGCCTTTGAGCAAGAAATAAGGTTGCGCCTATAACGTTTCTGAACGCATGAGATTCATGCTCCTGCTGTTTCAAATAATTTAGTTTGCCAGAAAGTTGAAATGTCCTGATTTCTTGATAAGTTGGTTGTATGAAATTGGCCCCGTCAAATTGGAGAGGAGGAAATGATGGGATTATTCAGTAAGAAGTTGAACTACCCCGAGCTCGATGCGGATAACCCTGTTTCTGAAAAGGTTCATGCGTTTGAGGGTCCTTTGCAGGATCTGATGGGTCAGGTCTCCGATCCGCTCGAGGTGGTTCCGGCAGATGATCACGCTTATGTGTTTATAGGTAAACCGCCAAAGAAGTTCGGTGTCGCGATGATTGAAGATGGTTCGGTCCAGAGTTTCGTCGCCGCAGCGAAAGAGAAGGGGCTCGCTCCGGCGAGGATCCAGATGTTGAACGAGCAGCTACGTGATGCGTACATGCACAACCTGGATGCCCAGCGTTACAAGACCTGCGTGGCCGGGAAAGAAGTTGTGGTGACACCTTGCATGCAGCTTGACCAGGAAGTCAAAGAGATCCTGAGTAGTCTTAATAACTGAATATTTCAAAAAAACAGGGGCTGAGAGCCGGGATTGAGGCCGATTAGATATCGCGTCTCTCCCGGTTTTTTTTGTCAATCCTCCCCTGATATCAAAGACTCAAGGCCGGTTGTTTTGGTGTGTTGGAGATCTTCCTGTTAAAATGATCTGCGAGCTACTAAAAACAGTTGTCCAGCGTTGCCATTAAAGGGGTTGGCCGTATGAGAAGTTTTTTGAGTCTGTGCCTTCTCTCTGTCTTTGCCTTGACTATTGCGCCGTATGCCCAAATGATTGCTGCCGAAGAAGCAAAGGATGATATGCAAGAGAACCGATACTTTTCTGTTGATTACGCTGAAGCAAGGCAACGATTTTTGAACGCTGCGCGTCTTGCCAAGGCAGATATAGAAAGTTTTCAGGATACGAGTCTCGGGCAGACCGAGCAACTCTTTATCGATGTCGCTTTGCTAGGGCCGGCGGACGCTGAAAATAACCTGGTATTGATATCGGGAGTTCATGGTGTTGAGGGTTTCGGTGGCTCGGGTATTCAGGTGGGGCTGTTGCGCGAAGGTGTTGGCGAATGGTTGCCGCCGAAGACTGGACTCGTCATGATCCACGCCCTCAACCCTTATGGATTTGCTAACCTGAGACGGTTTAACGAGGACAACGTCGACCTGAATCGTAATTTCCTCGACCATGCCGGACCCTATCCTGAAAACAAAGGTTACGATCAACTGTCTGAGGCCCTGGCTCCAAAGTCAGTCTCCTTTGCGGCAAACACTGCAGCCATGTTGCGTATCCTCTGGTATCGCCTGTGGCACGGCAAGAGTCGGCTGCAGCAGGCTGTGACGCAAGGTCAGTATTCGTATCCGCAAGGGCTTTTCTTCGGCGGTCACGCCGCTAGTTGGTCAAATCAGATACTGCATGACATTGTCGAGCGCCACCTTGCACACGCTGCCCGTGTTGTTATGGTCGATTTTCACACCGGCTTGGGGCCCTATGGCTACGGTGAAATTGTTATGAACGAACCTGTGGGTACTCCTGCATATATCCGGGCTGTCAGATGGTGGGGTAAGGAGCGCGTCAAGTCGATGGTGACAGGGGAATCCGTTTCGACAAATCTGTCTGGGACGATTCCGTTTGCTCTCTCCCGGATGTTGCCCGATGCCGAAATAACCGCCGTAGGTCTTGAATTCGGTACCTCGCCACCGATGGACGTCTTCAGGGCCATCAGGGCGGAAAACTGGTTGCACCATCATGGGGGGACAGATAACCGGGATGCAGCGAAGATCAAAGAGCAGCTTCTGCGCGCGTTCTACCCGGATGATGATCTCTGGAAGAGCGAAGTGTGGGAGCAGGGAAGGTCGGTTGTGGAAAGCGTCCTGAAAGCCGACCGGTAAGTCTCATCTTCAGAATCAGCAAGAATACCTTTGAACCCTGGAGAAGGGACGTCCTAAGATCAAAAGACATTTAACAGGGATGAGCAGGATAAACAGGATAAAGTCAGGATCTTCGGTGCCTGGACCAACCCCAAGCGTTTGATTTAAAGGTTTCATCCTCCATATCCTGTATATCCGTGTTAGCAAAGGGTTTCAGGTCAAAAGGCTTTTAACAAGGATGGGCAGGATGAACAGGATAAAGTCAGGATCTTCGGTGTTTGGAGCAACCCCGATTGTTTGACTTAAAGGTTTCATTCTCCATATCCTGTATATCCGTGTTAGCAAAGGGTTTCAGGTCAAAAGGCTTTTAACTGGGATGGGCAGGATGAACAGGATAAAGTCAGGATCTTCGGTACTTGGAGCAACCCCGATTGTTTGATTTAAAGGTTTCATCCTCCATATCCTGTATATCCCTGTTAAAAAAGGATTTAAGATTTTCCAGTTATTGGTGGAGCGAAGCAAATCGTCAGATTTATTTCTCTTCCTCCGGGATCTTGAAAATCACATGTACACCATCCTGGCTGCTTAGTTCGGAACGGTTAACTGAATCAGTATCTCCGATAACACCGATAATGGTGCGATTGGCCCCGGTGGACTGGTGGAAGTCGAAGTCGTGATCGACCAGATACTGTTTTACCTGTCGCAGCTGCTCTTCATTGGCCCCTTTTTTCATAACGATCAACATTTTCAGATTCCTTTCGTACGGATACGCTCCAGGCGGCGCGATTCGTCAATAACTCGTTCAAAGAGGCGTACAATGGCATCGTTTTCCAACGGCCCGGGGTTAGCTGCGGATATGGCGGTAAAAATTCGCTTTTCGCGCTCCGGGTCGTAAACAGGAATACTGAGCTCTTTTTTGATCTCCCCGATCTTCAGCGCCAGTGATGCGCGCTCATTGAATATGCGCAGCAATTCGCTGTCGAGTCGATTGATCTCCTTGCGATAGTCATCAATAGTCACAATACTCTCCAGGCTGATGGATGCTCAGGCTCGACCGGATAAGGAGGTCAACCCTTAAAACGTTTTCCGGATCACGGTGGCCTGCTTCCAGTGAATATCGTCTTTTTCCAGGTAATCGGTATTGTAATGCAGGCCGCGACTCTCTTTGCGTTTGAGAGCGCAACGGATAATCAGTTCGGCGACCGTGGCAATATTGCGAAGTTCAATCAAATCGGACGTTATCAGGAAATCCCAATAATAGTCGTCAATCTCTTCCTGGATCATCCGCACCCGACGCAGAGCCCTGACCAGACGCTTGTCGGTGCGGACAATGCCGACATAATTCCACATGCAAAGGCGAATTTCATCCCAGTTGTGGGCGACCACGACTTCTTCGTCGCTGTTTTTCGCGCTGCCCGGATCCCAGAAATCGATGGCGGGGCAGGGTGGAAAGGTTTCCTGGGCGAGGATCAGCGAGCGTTCTGCGGCACGCTTGGCAAAAACTACACCCTCGAGCAGACTGTTGCTGGCAAGTCTGTTGGCCCCATGCAGTCCGCTGCAGGAGACCTCGCCAATGGCAAAAAGATTGTTGATGTCAGTCTCGCCAAAGGAGTCGACCTTGATTCCCCCGCACAGGTAATGGGCTGCAGGTACGACCGGAATCCAGTCCTTGGTCATGTCGATGCCATAGGAAAGACAGGTTTCGTAGATGTAAGGGAAGCGGTCCTTGATGAAATCAGCCCCCATGTGGGTGATGTCAAGGAAGGCGCAGTCATCACCGTGCATCTTCATCTCGTGGTCGATTGCCCGGGCAACGATGTCGCGCGGAGCAAGGTCTTTGAGGGGATGATAGCTCTCCATGAAGGCAGTACCATCGCTGCGTTTGAGGATGGCACCTTCACCGCGCACGGCTTCGGAGACAAGGAAGCTTTTTGCGTGTGGGTGATAAAGGGTTGTCGGGTGAAACTGCATGAACTCCATGTTGGCAATGGTAACGCCGGCACGATAAGCCATGGCGATGCCGTCTCCGGTGGCGATGTCGGGGTTGCAGGTGTAGAGGTAAACTTTGCCTGCTCCTCCGGTCGCAAGGACTGTGATTGAGGCACCGAAGGTATCGATCTGACCGGTTTCCCGGTTGAGGACATAGACGCCGAGACAACGGTCTGGTTTGATGCGACGTCTGGTCACCTTGGCCTCAGTGATCAGATCGACAGCAACATGATTCTCGTAGATGGTGATATTGGGGTGTTGCTGGACCGCTTCTACCAGAGCCCGCTCGATTTCTTTGCCGGTCTCATCTTTCGAGTGATAGATACGTCGCTGGCTGTGGCCGCCTTCTCTGGTCAGATCGTAGGATTGGTCGTCTTTGAGGGAGAATTTGACTCCCCAATTGATCAGGTTATCGATGGCTTCCGGCCCATTCTCAACGACGATGCGGACAATCTCTTCATCCGGTAGCCAGGCACCTGCTTCCATGGTGTCCTGGATGTGCTGCTCGAAGGAGTCATTCTCTGTTGCTACCGCAGCAATGCCGCCCTGGGCGAGCCTGGTGGCAGTCGTCGCTATTTCTCTTTTAGTGACAAGTGAAACCTGCCCATGCTCAGCAACTTTGAGGGCGTAACAAAGACCGGCGATGCCGCTGCCGACGACGAGAAAGTCAGAAGTGATTTTCATATTGAAAAATGGTCCGTGGTTTGCACTAGATTCATTATCATAATTAATGGGCAGATGCAGATGTCTGACATTATCTGAATGCTTCAACTTTATGTCAAGCCCTAAACTTCTTGAAATACAGAGGTTTTTCGTATATAAACTTAATGTATTGGATCAACTTTGATGAGTGCTTTAAACAAAATATTCCTCAGTGCCGTGCTGATTGTGCCGCTACTGTTGGCGTTTTCACCAGCCGATGCTGACATTTATCGGTACGTTGATGCCAGTGGCAAGATGCATTTTACTGACACCCCGACCCACGGGCAGTGGAATATGTACCGCAAAGAAGTTCCTGCCCCCGGTGCAGGTCACCGTTCCTATCTCGATATAATCCGTCGTCACGCCACCTCTTACCATCTGGAAGAAGCTCTGGTCAAAGCTGTGATAAAGGTTGAGAGCGATTATCAACCAAGGACGGTATCCAAAAAGGGTGCTCAGGGCTTGATGCAGCTGATCCCTGAAACTGCGAGAGACCTCCGGGTACACAACCCTTTTGATCCTTCTGAAAACATACGTGGCGGCAGCGAATATTTGCGCCGGATGCTTGATCTTTTTAATGATGATCTCGAACTGGCCCTCGCTGCTTATAATTCAGGGCCTACTACGGTCAAACGCTACGGCGGTGTCCCTCCTTATGATGAAACCCAAAAGTACGTCAAAAAAGTGAAGCGGTACCTCGACCACTATCGCCAGGCCGGGGACACGCTCTTATGAACCTGCGTACCGGGCGACTTAACCTGCCCAACCTGCTGACTCTTGGGCGTGTCGCCGCGATACCGGTCGTGGTTGTTCTGATGTTCTCGGATTCGCGCATTTCCGGTATGTGGGCAGCATCAATCTTCGGGATTGCTGCGGTAACGGATTTTGTCGACGGCTGGTTGGCACGCAAGTGGGGTGTTGTTACTGTCCTCGGCAAGTTTCTCGATCCGTTGGCCGACAAATTGATTGTCATGGCCGCACTGATCATGCTGATCCCCCTCGATCGGGTTCCGGCATGGGCGGTTTTCATGATTCTGGCCCGCGAGATGATTATCACTGCATTACGGTCGATTGCCTCCGCAGAAGGCATTGTTATCGACGCCAGTGAACTGGGAAAATACAAGACTATCTATCAGATGGTCGCCATTCCCGGGCTGATGCTGCATTACGACTTCTACTGGTTTTTCGGCCTGGAATGGAGTTTCTTGCAGGTCAATATGCATAATTTCGGAACGTTCTTTTTTTGTATCGCTTTTACTCTGACCCTCTGGTCCGGGTTTGATTATATGCGAAAGTTCTTCCGGGTCTTTGCCCGTTGAACATTATCTGTCCGTCTGAATATTTCGGTTGACTTGCCTCGAAGGCTTTTGCTATAAAGTCCATCCGTCGTCAGTGACGATCGGAAATTTGCGGGACTAACTCAGTGGTAGAGTGCGACCTTGCCAAGGTCGAAGTCGCGAGTTCGAATCTCGTGTCCCGCTCCAATAATTACACCCCATGGCTACCAAGCCATGGGGTGTTTTGTTTTCTTCCCTTCGATGAAATAGAACTGTCGACACGTCCTCTCAAAAGCTGAATATCCCGATAATGTTTGTGCCTCGAGCAATACATCTAGTCTGCTCATTCATTGGACTCTTCCCATTTTATCATTGACACCCGCGGGCTTGTAACGTTACAAAACAATTCATTTATTTGTTCATGAATCACTTGTATGTTCAATCAATATATCGGGTTAGCTCTGTAAGAAGGAGGAAGAATGATGTTGAAGAAACTGTTGGTGGTCACTTTTGCCATGGCGTTTGTTGCTTGCCTGGGTTCGGTTGCTCTGGCTGCTCAGCCTGTCTTGTCTGTCGATGACTGTGCTAAATGTCACAACGAACAACCTGCGCAGATAGCTGCAGATGGCGCATCTCATAAAACCGAGATCGACTGTCAGGCATGCCATGAAGGGCACCGCCCAAGCGTAGAAAAAAACATCCCCAACTGTAGTGACTGTCACGAAGATAGTGCTCACTACTCGGTTGGCAACTGCCTTAGTTGTCACAACCCCCATCAACCTCTGAACGTTACTCTCACCGGCGAGCATAAGAAGGTTTGTGTCTCCTGTCACTCGGGTCCCGATAAGCAAATGGCCGCCAGCCCGAGTCAGCATGCAACCTTCGCCTGTAATTTCTGTCATGCCGATACACACGGCACCATCCCCGATTGTGTCGACTGTCACGAGCCGCACTCCGAATCAATGACTCAGGCGAACTGTGCGACCTGTCACCAGGCCCATAAGCCTCTGGATCTGACTTATTCGGCCAACACCGAATCACAGCTTTGTGCCTCTTGTCATGATTCGGTTAATGCGACTCTTTCTGCCAGCCAAGCCAAGCACAGCCAGATCTCTTGTGTTACCTGTCATGCCAACAAGCACATGACGGTACCTCAGTGCAACGATTGCCATGGTCTGCCGCATGCCCAGGCAATGCACGATCGTTTCCCGAAGTGTAGCGAATGCCACAACGTGGCTCACGATTTGAATAATTGGCCTGCCAAGAAAAAGTAACAAGCTAGGCGCAGGATATTCGACCCTCGAGGGGTTGGCCCACCAGGGTCAACCCCTTTTTCTTTAACTGCCCATTGACCTTTCGCAAATCAGTCAGAAAATGACAAAAGGGCAGGCAGGGAGTTTGTGCTCATGGTCCAGTTTCAGGGTCTCGTTGGCCTGGCTTTACTCACCTTCATCGCCTGGTTGTTTTGTGAAAATCGCAAAGCAGTCAACTGGCGGTCTGTAGCCACCGGTTTCTTTTTACAGCTGCTTCTCGCTTTTCTGCTTGTCAAATTGCCTGCCAGCCAGTTCTTGTTCCTCTGGCTTAACAAGGTTGTGCTGGCACTGGAGCAGGCGACCATGGCCGGGACCTCGATGGTTTTTGGCTATCTCGGCGGCGGGCCTCTCCCTTTCGAAGAACCTTTCCCCGGAAGCTCTTTTGTCCTCGCTTTTCGTGCCTTGCCTCTGGTTCTCGTTGTCAGTGCCCTGTCATCACTGCTTTTTTATTGGCGTTTGCTGCCGTTGATCGTCAGAGGTGGCAGCTGGTTTCTGGAGAGGACGCTTGGTGTTGGTGGTGCGCTTGGTGTCAGCGCTGCCGCAAATGTTTTTGTCGGCATGGTTGAATCACCGCTTTTGATACGGCCCTATCTTTTGCAAATGTCGCGGGGCGAGCTGTTTGCCGTGATGACTTGCGGTATGAGTACCATTGCCGGCACGGTCCTGGTCCTGTACGCGTCGATTCTGCAGCCTGTTCTGCCCGATGCTCTGGGACATATCCTTACAGCATCGTTGATCAGCGCCCCTGCAGCTCTTGCAATCGCTCTGTTGATGGTGCCGCACACCGGCGAATTGACAACCGGCCGCATTGAACCGCCTATTGCAGCGAGCAGTTCAATGGATGCAATTGTTCAGGGAACGATTGAAGGTTTAAAACTTTTATTTAATATTGTCGGCATGTTGATTGTGCTGATTGCCCTTGTCAGTCTGACTAACGCACTTCTGGGTATCCTCCCTGTCGTTGCTGATGAGCCACTTACTCTGCAGCGTATTCTGGGTTGGATGTTTGCTCCCATTACCTGGTCGCTTGGTATCCCCTGGCACGAGTCCGTTGTAGCGGGCAGCCTGCTCGGGACGAAAACTATTCTTAATGAACTGGTTGCCTATCTTGACCTTGCAGCTCTCGAACCCGGCGCCCTGAGTGCGCGCAGTAGAGTGATAATGACTTACGCGCTCTGTGGCTTTGCCAACCTGGGGAGTTTGGGTATTATGCTCGGCGGCATGGGAGCTATGGCACCCGAGCGCCGTGAAGAGATCATTTCGCTCGGCTTCAAATCAATCCTCGGCGGCACTTTGGCGACTTGTATGACGGGGGCCATTGTCGGTTTACTTATCTGACTCTCCTGCGACAATGGCAACTCTCTGGTATTCTTTAGGAGCCAGGAGCCAGGAGCCAGGAGCCAGGGGGTAGGGGGTATGAGCCAACACCTGACACCCAGCCCCCGACACCCAAAACCCAGCCCCCGACACCCAAAACCAAGCCCCCGACACCCAAAACCCGGCACCTCACACATAAACCCGAAACCAGGAGACTCACATGACTGTTGTTGAAATTAGTGTCGCCCCCTTGGGAACAGCTTCTCCAGGCGTGTCCAGCTATGTTGCCGCCTGTGTAAAAATAGTTGCGGCCTCGGGACTGGTTTACCAGTTAACACCGATGGGAACTGTTATCGAAGGGAGCCTTGATGAAATATTCCCGGTTTTGAGAAAAATGCATGAAGTCCCCTTTGCAGAAGGGGCTGAGCGTGTATCAACCTTGATCAAAATAGATGATCGCAGAGATCAGGGCAGCCATGGCTTGCAGGGGAAAGTCGAATCTGTTCTGAATAAATTGTAAAGCGGTTCACGATCGACTGAACAGGAGTTTGCGCTTGACACTTTTAACGCCCTTTGGTATTCAAGACACTCTTTTTTCGATGGCCCCGTCGCCAAGTGGTAAGGCAGAGGTCTGCAAAATCTCCATCACCAGTTCGAATCTGGTCGGGGCCTCCAAAATCAACAGGTCAGCCGCATTGTGGCTGACCTGTTTTTGTTTCGGTTGATTATGGGTTCTTTCAGCATTGCCACCCTTTTCCTCTTTGTCGTCCTCGGCAGCCTGGCTGGTTTTTTGGCCGGCCTGCTCGGCATTGGCGGCGGCATTATCCTTGTGCCTCTGTTCCTCTTGACCTTCGCTGCCACCGGTTTTTCCCCTGAGATCCTGGTCCATACCGCTTTCGGTACGAGCCTCGCGGTGATCATACCAACGGCCATCAGCAGTACCTTCGGTCATCGAAAGCGCGGCAACGTCGAATGGCACCAGGTTGCCTACCTCTGTCTTGGCGGCTTCCTTGGCGCACTCTTTGGGGCATGGCTCGCTTCGCTCCTGAGCGGTGACTGGCTCAAGGGACTGTTCGGCATTATGCAGATCCTGGTCGCCGGCCAGTTACTCATGTTCCAGCCACGGCTGCCTCCGGAGCGCAGCGACGCGGTGCCACTCCGGCCATTGATCGCGGTCGGCTTTGCCGGTGGTGTTTTCAGCGCCTTTTTCGGTGTCGGTGGCGGTGTTGTCGCCGTCCCCCTGATGGTCATTGCCCTCCGTTTTCCTATTCATCTCGCGGTCGGCAATTCGAGTGCGTTGATTGTCATCTCTTCACTGTCCGGTGCCTTATCATATGTTTTTCACGGATGGCATTCTGCTCTGTTGCCGCCGTTTTCGCTTGGATACGTCAATCTCCTGGTTTTTATCCTTGTTGCTCCTTTCTCGATAGGGATGGCCCGCCTGGGCGTCCGTGTTGCCACCCGCACAGCACATGATAAACTGATACGTATGTTTGCCGGACTCTTGGTCCTTGTCGGTCTGCGCATGATTTATCGCGCCTGGTTCTTCTGACCCCTCCCAGTCGGAGTCATACCTATGTTGCGTTCAGCCGTTGTTGCCGGACAATTTTATCCCGGTCAAAGAGATGGCCTTCAACAAGCAGTCGAGGCCCTGACACCGGCAGTAGACTCCGAGCAGTCGGCGATTGCGCTCATGTCCCCGCATGCCGGATACATTTATTCCGGTGGTGTGGCCGGCCGCACCTTTTCAGGTGTGAAAATCCCAGAGGATGTTATCATCCTCGGCCCGAATCATCATGGCCGCGGTCACATGGCCGCAGTTTATGCCAGCGGTTCTTGGGAAACGCCGCTGGGCCAGATTGATATATCAGCCGACCTCGCCAGGCGAATCCTTGCCGAATGCCCGATGGCCGCAGAAGATACGGTTGCCCATCGCTTTGAACACTCCCTCGAGGTGCAGGTGCCTTTTCTGCAGTTACTCGCTCCAGGCACCGCTATCGTGCCTGTCTGCATAAGCCGCATGCCCCTCGAGACGTTGTTGTTGTTCGGCGAAGGTCTGGCGCGCGCCGTTGCATCATGCAACAGTGCGCCGCTTATTGTCTCCAGCAGCGACATGACTCATTACGAATCGGGGGAAGTGGCTCGTGAAAAGGATTTTCTGGCCCTGGAGAAGGTCCTTGCACTGGACCCTGAGGGCCTTTACAACGTTGTTCAGGAACACAATATATCCATGTGCGGGGTCCTGCCGACAGTGATCATGCTGCAGGCGGCACTTGCTCTGGGTGCAAAGAAAGCTGAGTTGATAGCCTACAGCAACTCAGGTGATGTGACTGGAGACCAGTCCGAAGTCGTCGGTTACGCCGGAGTGCGTGTTTACTGAGCAGGTGCAGACTTGCCACTTTGTATGAATTCCGGTATAAAGCGGGTCACTCAATGTGGCCTTTTTTTGTTCCGCTGGAACCGACAGAATCAAAACCTTTTTAAAACGATTCAACGCGGAGGCGCGAAGGCGCGGAGGGTTCTCTTTTTGATCTTTTCAGCAACTCTGTTCCTCTGCGTTGAATATAATTTTTCTTCTGGAGTATCAAATGTCTGATTTACGTGTTCGTTTTGCCCCGAGTCCTACCGGTTACTTACATATCGGAGGGGCCAGGACGGCCCTGTTCAATTACCTGCTGGCGAAGAAAGAGCAGGGAACTTTTGTATTGCGAATCGAAGACACCGACGTGGAGCGTTCAACCCAGGAGTCGGTCGATGCCATCCTGCAGGCGATGGACTGGCTGGGGTTCGGTTATGACGAGGGCCCTTTCTATCAGTCGGATCGTTATGATCTGTACAAGGCCAAGGTCCAGGACTTGCTTGGTAAGGGCCTGGCCTATCGGTGCTATTGCACCTCAGAAGAGTTGACTGCCAAACGTGAAGCGGCCATGAAGAGTGGTGGTAAGCCGCGCTACGATGGCACGTGCCGCGAGCGACCGGATCAACCGAGCTCTCCCTATGTCATTCGCTTTAAAACGCCCCTGGAGGGCAATACCTCTTTTGTTGATCGCATCAAGGGCACGATCACGGTTGAAAACGAAGAGCTCGATGACCTGATTATTCAACGCACCGATGGCAACCCGACCTACAACTTTGTTGTGGTCATTGATGATGCCGAGATGGGTATCAATCTGGTTATCCGGGGGGATGATCATGTCAACAACACGGTCCGCCAGATCCCGATGTATAAGGCCCTCGGCTACGAGGTGCCGGAATTTGCGCACGTGCCGATGATTCTTGGCTCAGATAAAAAGCGGCTCTCCAAACGACATGGCGCGACTTCGGTGATGGCCTACCGGGAAATGGGTTACCTTCCCGAAGCCATGGTGAATTACCTGGTGCGACTTGGCTGGTCCTTTGGTGATGAAGAGATTTTCTCCATGACGGACCTGGTAGAGAAGTTCAGTCTCGATAATGTCGGCCGCTCAGCCGGTGTTTTTAACCCGGACAAGCTGTTGTGGTTGAATGAACACTATATCAAGACCGGTGACCCGCAGCGCCTCGGCACGCTGGTCGCGGAAATCCTTGAAGGGCGGGGCGTCGCAATCAGCGCTGGTCCCGACATGACTGCGGTGGTCGCGACACTGCAGGAGCGGGCCAAGACCCTGGTCGAGATGGCTGAGGGTGCCCGTTTCTACTTTGAGGCGCCTGTTGCTTACGACGAGGCCGCGGCCGCAAAGTTTCTCAACGAAGAGAAACGCGGAGTTCTCGAACTGTTGATCAAACACCTGGGAACATTGGCAGCCTTTACCCTTGATGATGTTGAAGGCGCCTTCAAGACCTTAATGGAAGAGAGCGGCCTCAAACTTGGCAAGATCGGTCCAACGGTGCGCGTCGCGCTGACCGGGGGGACTGTCAGCCCGGGTATTTATGAGGTGGTTTCAGTGCTCGGTAAGGATGCTGTCGTGGCTCGCTTGCAAAAGGCCCTTGCCTCACTCGGCTGATTTTTTGTTTCTCGTGATATGAAAAATCGAAGGGTCAACTGATTCCCTGGGCATAACGTTGCATGAGTGTTCAGCTGCCTTTTCTCAGATAGTATCTCGATCTGGCTATGTTGACTGGCTGTTAGTCGAAAGCCAGAAAATCTGCATGATACGCATTGCACCCTGTAGTGTCTGTGTTTAAATGCAAAGACCATCCATCACGCAGGGGCACACATGCTGTCACGAAAACGCATTGCATACTGGTTGTTGGGCAGTGCCGCAGTTATTGCGATACTGTTGCTGGTCTTGCCCTTTCTTTTCGATTCCGACGCTCTGCAAACCAAACTGAAAGCGACTGTCGAACAACAGTCAAGTGGACAGGTCCATTACCAACAAGCGGATTTCTCCTTCCTGCCCCGGCCATCAGTCACCCTGCATCAGATCAAACTGGACATCCCTGACCAGGCACAAGGGAGTGTCGATGCTCTCCAGGTCTACCCGGAGCTGTGGCCTCTCCTGTCAGGCGAGGTGCGTTTTGCCGAACTCGTTCTGGATTCACCCGAGGTCTCCCTGAACTTGTCTGAGGTGGGCACCGGAGGAGGGAAGAAAGCAACCTCGTTGTCCTTCGAGAGCTTGCAAAACCGTTTGGACATAAGCCTGGCGCCTCTAGTGAAAGCCGCTCCAAACCTGACTCTGGTCATTAACAATGGCACATTGGCCCTGAATAAAGGCAAAAAGGCGATCAGCTCAGTCAAAGACCTGATGCTGGAGTTGAGCCTGAGCACAGCGGGGTCAGAATCTTTACATATCGACCTGCAGGGTTCCACCTCTGCCCTGACGTTCCATCAAGACGGCCAGGAAGCTGTCCTTAAAGATCTGGGGTTGAAAGGGGGGATGCGAAAGGACAGCAAAGAGCTCTCGCTTTCCATTAACGACCTGACTTTGGGCAAACCTGCACTCAAACTCAAGGGAGATCTGATTGTAGGCTCAACGTCACCTCTCTTCGAACTTGATTTGCATGGAACCGCGATCGACGTAGATGCGACCCGTAAGACAGCTTTGGCACTTGCAGGCGATACCACACCAGTCAAAGAGATATTCAACTATTTACGTGGCGGTACGGTTCCGCAGATCAGTTTTTACTCTCAGGGGAAAACCGCCTCTAAGTTGGGTGACCTGAAAAATATTGTTATCAAGGGCAAACTGCAGACAGGGGCTGTCTCGATCCCGGAAATCAAGCTGGATCTGACTGAGGTTGACGGTGATGTGGTCGTCAGTGAGGGCGTGCTGGAAGGCAGTAAAATGTCGACTCGCCTGGAAGGCTCCTCCGGGCACGATGGCAGCCTGAAAGTGGCTCTTGATGAAGGCAACGACCTGTTTCAGCTGGAGCTCATGCTCAGTGCAGACCTTCCCCAGGCGCAACATATTCTCAAACTTATCATTGAGAAATCGGAATTTGCCCAACTCGTGGACAAGGTCACCAACCTGAAGGGCACCAGCACCGGCAAACTGATTCTCGGCGACAGCTTGACCGATATCAATGCCAGGGTTGATATGTCAGATTTGAATCTGACTGCTGATTATCAGGGCCTGCCATTCCCGGTCGGTGTTACCAACGGTCAGCTTTCCTTTGCGGAAAAACAGATCGAACTCAAAGACTTAAGCGGCACATTCGGGAGCTCGGTTTTCTCAGGTCTCGCATGCAACATCAACTGGACAGATGTTCTTCACATGGACCTCAGTTCCGGGAAGTTCGGCCTTGTTCTGGATGAGCTCTATCCCTGGGTGGCCTCTTTCGATGCTACAAAAGAGTTTTTAAAAGAGGTCAAACAGGTAGCCGGTCATCTGGAACTGGCAAACTTGAGCCTCAAAGGAGCCGTCGGTACGACCGCAAGTTGGCAACTCGCCGGGAACGGCTCGGTCAATGGCGTTGGCATTGAAACGTCCCGATTCCCGGTAAAGATTGAGCTGGCCAAGGGTGACTTTACGCTAGATGCAGAGAAGTTGGCCTTCCAGAACCTCAAAATGGATGGCCTTGATGCAAACCTTGTCTTGAGCGGCTCCCTCAAGGGCTTGCCGCAGAAACTGGACCAGGTCGAGCTTTCTCTGGACGGCAAGATGGGCCAGGATTCGGTCGCATGGCTCAGAGACACTCTCGAGACACCGGAGACAGTAAAGACACCGGAGGCAGTAAAGACAGCAGAGACAGCAGAGACACCAGAGACACCAGAGACAGCAGAGAAGACAGAGGACTACACCCTCCGCACACCACTAATCTTTTCCGGGGCAAAAATCCTCTGGCAGCCAGATTCGACAACCTCATTCAAGGGCAATGTATCCATAGAGAAAGGTCCGAGTCTGACCCTTGATGTCGATTACCTCCCGGAACAGTTGCAGGTCAAGCAGTTGACTGTCAAGGACCAGTACTCTGATGCCGAAATGGCCTTCGTTCATGGGCAGGATGAGTTCAAGCTGAACTTCACTGGCACCCTTCACCACAAGACTCTGGATTCCTTGTTCCTCGATCAGAGGTTTGGTAGTGGACAACTGAAGGGGGATTTTGATGTCAGGACCGCGTTGTCGAAGCAAACTGTGCCGGTGGTAAAAGGTCATCTGGAAGGGGAGGGTTTGGTCATCCCTCTGCCATCTGGAAGCAAATTGGGGATCGAAAAGATTGCTCTGGATGCAGATGGTTCCCAGGTTAAAGCCGAAGCGACGTCTCTCTCATGGAACGACTTTGTCTGGGATCCGGTTAAAGCCACAATCGGTTTCGACCAGGACAAGATCGATGTCAACATATCAGAAGCAGCGCTCTGTGGAATTGACTCGTCTGGTGTGTTGACCATTGTTGGTAAGGAATACGATCTTGACTTTACTCTGGAGGGCAAAGGACTAGACGTCGCAACCAGCTATTCCTGCCTGACCGAAGGGCGGGTCAAAATGACGGGGACCCTGGACTTATCCAGTAATATCTCTGCTCAAGGGCAAGGAAAAGAGTTGCTCGACAATCTGCAAGGTCCCCTTGAGATGAAATTTACAAAAGGATTGATTGAGCAGAGCAAGCTGTTGGCCCGGACACTGGAAGTACTTAATGTTACCGAGATTGTCAAAGGGAAGCTGCCCAACCTGAGCAGTGAGGGCTTTGCTTACTCAACTATCGACATGGAGGGAGCTTTTCAGGGAGCCAAACTGATTATCAATAAAGTCCACATGGATGGAGATACGCTGGACGTCCTTGGTCAGGGTGAGCTTGATTTCAGAGATGAAACGGTCGATGCTGAATTGCTGGCCTCGCCGTTCAAAACGGTTGATACTGTGGTAAAGAATATCCCCGGGGTCAATTACCTGTTGGCGGGGAGTCTGGTGGCGATACCGGTCAGTGTCAAGGGCAGTCAGGACGATCCCAGGGTTAGAATCATGTCCGCATCATCGGTTGGCTCGAGTCTTTTGGGCTTGGGCGGGAGGGTCATTAAGTCACCTCTCAAACTGATCGAATCGTTGACCCCTGGACAGAGTGAAGAGAAAAAATAACTTCTCTTCGCAATCTAGGGACTACATGTATAGTCCTGAGAAAGGCACTGTCGGCACACAGGTTTCGATAGCGTTCGTGCCTCACAAAGACACATTTCAGGCTTTTTACAAAAGCCTCAGATTGTTGACAAACCCCGCTTTGGCTTGCATGTGGGGTTTGATTTTTTGTGTGTTGGCAAATTGAAACGCCTTTAATCCTTTCAGTAGATTGGGTGCAACAGATCGTTAATCTGTTGCTCTTTAAGTTTTTAATAGGCCAAAGAAGAAAGAACCGGCGGGTCGCGTCCCGCCAGACGCCATCCTTTTTGTCCAGGCGGCCACAAAAAGGATGCAAAAAAGACCTTACTCCTGGCGGAGGGCATCTCCTTTGCCATCTTTCATAGCTTTTAAAGTGTGGCGGAGCTAAAGAATCCGGCCCTGTGCTTGCGGGCCTTCCAGAGAGTGACATTTTGCAGCAAAAAGCGTAACAGACAAAAAGCAACAGCAACCAGAGGAGTAGAGGACCACAAGGGCCTCGGGGATAACTGGGGATATGTAGACATCTAAAGGTTCATACCTATGACACTTGCCACCAGCAATCCCCGAACAAGACATGCCAAGCGCAGCGCCCAATGTACAGGTCAAGGACATAGGTAACTATGTCTATAAACCGTACACAAGCTTTCTTTTGCTTCGTTTTCTTTGTCGCTACAAAGAAAATGACGTTGCTGTCGGGCAACCCCGACGGTTTAGATTTTCTCCTGGGAACCTCAGAGTGCAAAAAAAACTAAAGTGCAACAGATTAA
>CAZXBD010000332.1:0-2183 GCA_964638305.1 uncultured Geobacteraceae bacterium
AATCACTACCTCCCCGGCCAGCAAGCCCTTCTCTTCGGCGGCCTGACTCTCCAGGACCCCAACCTCGGTGAGAATCTTTTCAGCTTGACGAAGAAATTTCCTGCCGAAATCCGTCGGCTTAATATGGCTGTGCGAACGGACAAAAATGCTTGCCCCAACCTGCGTTTCGAGTTTTTGAATGCTACGGGTCAGTGTGGGTTGGCTGATGTGCAGTTCATTTGCGGCCCGTGTATAATTGCCAGAGCGCTCTAATGTTAAGGCATATCTGAGATGTTCAAAATTAATCATGCAAAAATCGTATCATATATGTTCAAAAAATGCATTGGACAAATAAATAAAAGGAACTAGTTTAAAGGTTAAATTTTTACTAAGCTTTTAAACCTGGGTCAATCGCTGAGTATTGTCATACCGAAGATGACCGTAAAAAAATAT
Organism: uncultured Geobacteraceae bacterium; assembly: GCA_964638305.1. Taxonomy (GTDB): domain Bacteria; phylum Desulfobacterota; class Desulfuromonadia; order Desulfuromonadales; family BM103; genus M0040. The sequence goes on from CAZXBD010000332.1 coordinate 433, forward strand.
TGATATAGGGGGATAACATCATGAAACACCTGCTCGAAGAGGGCAAGGACTTTGACAGCATCCACCCCTCGCTGCAGCGTCAGGCCAAGCTCAACATGGTCTACGGTTTGTATGATGAACTGAGCTGACGGAACCCGCTGATGACGAACGGCTAGTGGCGGCGCGATAATCGCCCGCTGGCCGGAAGGCAGAGGCATAACTTTCAAGATCAATACATCAAATGGAAGGAGAGCGAGCAATGAAACGAAGAAAATACTGTTCTATTCACGCATGCGTCACCGTATGTCTGCTTGCGCTCATCGCGTTGAGCGGCACGGCAATAGCTGAAGGCAAGCCCAATATTCTCGTCATCTGGGGAGATGACATAGGCTGGTTCAATATCAGCGCCTACAATCACGGCATGATGGGTTATAAGACACCGAACATCGACCGCATCGCCAACGAGGGTGCGATGTTTACCGATTGGTATGGCGGGCAGAGTTGCACCGCCGGTCGGGCGGCGTTCATTACCGGGCAGAGCCCGTTTCGCACGGGGCTGCTCAAGGTCGGTTTGCCAGGGGCCAAGGAAGGTCTCTCCGAGAAAGATCCGACTCTGGCCGAGTTGCTCAAGAACCACGGCTATATGACAGGCCAGTTTGGCAAAAACCATCTGGGCGATCTGGATGAGCATCTGCCGACCAACCACGGCTTCGACGAGTTCCAGGGCAACCTCTACCACCTCAACGCCGAGGAAGAGCCGGAACATGCCGACTATCCGAAGGGTGACGAATTCAAGAAGAAGTTCGGGCCACGCGGCGTCATCCACAGCACCGCGGATGGCAAGATCGAGGATACCGGTCCGCTGACCCGAAAGCGCATGGAGACGATCGACGAGGAAGTCACCGCCGGTGCAATCGACTTCATGGAACGCGCAAAAAAAGCGGGCAAACCATTCCTGTTATGGTGGAACTCCTCAAGGATGCACGTGTTTACCCACCTCAAGAAAGAGTCTGAAGGGGTGACAGGCCTCGGCATATACGCCGATGGGATGGCCGAGCATGACAACCACATAGGTCAACTTCTCGACAAGCTCAAGGAACTTGGTTTGGATGAGAACACTATCGTCATGTATTCCACCGATAATGGAGCCGAGGCCTTCAGTTGGCCGGATGGCGGCACCACCCCTTTCCGCAACGAGAAAAACTCGAATTGGGATGGTGGTTATCGGGTGCCAACCCTGATCAAATGGCCCGGTGTCATCAAACCCGGCAGCACATACAACGATGTGTTCTCACACGAAGACATGCTGCCGACTTTGATGGCCGCGGTCGGTGAGCCGGACATCAAGGAGAAACTGCTCAAGGGCCATCAGGCCAACGGCAGGGATTTCAAGGTTCATCTTGATGGCTATAATATGCTCCCCTACTTCAAGGGCGAAGTCGAGGAGGGTCCCCGCAAGGAGTTCTTCTTCTGGTCCGATGACGGCAACCTCACCGGCTTGCGCTACGGCCGCTGGAAGATGGTGTTCATGGAGCAGCGCGCGCATGGTTTCGAGGTCTGGCAGGAGCCCCTGGTAACCCTGCGCGTGCCGAAGCTGATCGACATGCGGGGCGACCCCTTCGAGCGCGCCGATCAAGAGGCGGAAATGTACAATATGTGGCGGTTCGAGCGCGCCTATCTGATCCTCCCCGCCGTCAGTTATGTGGCACAGCACCTGGCAACCTATAAGGAGTTTCCGCCGCGGCAAAAGCCCGGCAGCTTCAATCTCGACC
>CAZXBD010000333.1:0-12804 GCA_964638305.1 uncultured Geobacteraceae bacterium
TGTTATGGCACAGGCGCAACTTTGCCAGACTCACAGCCCTGACTTCTTCCTTGGTTATCAGCTTTTTAACCGAAGCGAAATCTTCATCCGGAATCCCCAGGCATGGGCCGGCACCTTCACCGCCGGACTCATACTCCTTGACCAGGATCAAGACATTCAAAGGCGCCGCGGGCACATCAAGGAGGCCCTTAAGGTCGGTATGAGTTATCGCCTCTTCATCCGTACCCAGGCTTTCACAAAGGTAAGCGGTATAACCACCCCTGCCCCGTTCGATCAACTCACGGGCGATGCCCTGGGGGGTGTTCACCTCGTCGGTAAGGATCGCGATCTTGTCGTGGGCCACGATCTGGTCTACAGCACCCTTCATCCCTCGGCCCTGGGTCGAAACGAAGATGGCGTCATCCCATGGCTCGCGGATCTTGGCAAAAGCATACTGGATTGAGCTGACATTCGGCACAAACTCGAGATCGGCGTCAGGGAGATTACGTAGCAGGTAACGGCCAATACCGAAGAAAAGCGGATCGCCGGATGCCAGCACGACTGCCGAGCCCTCCCTTTCTTCCAGGCACTTGACTACCGGTGCCAGGTTGGTGCCGATGGTCAGGGTTTTTCCGGAGAAGTCGGGGAAAAGCTCCAGTTGACGGGCTCCGCCGATCAACATATCTGCCTGATCCACCAACTCCAAAGCTCTTCGGCTAAAACCTTCCTGTCCCTCGATTCCCGCTCCGATGACATAGATTGTCTTCATCTGCCAAGATCCTCCTTCATTTCCCACCATGGAAACTTTCTGCACCCGTGTTGCACCGCAAGTGCGAACCAACTTTATCTGTTTGGCTGCCAGCCCGTCAAGCCCGCCGACGGGAATAATCAGACAGTATTGCCGGTCTTTAGATGAGCCGTGCCGTTGAGCAACCTCACAACGGAACAACCATCAGCAAAATAGTCGACAACATTCAGACAGCCGTAATCCTGCTCAATGGAAAAAGCCTGCGCCAAAGAGGCGCCAATGGCATCGAGCAGGACGATCCGGTTTACGCCCCCATGGGCGACCAAAACCACTTCACCGCCGTGGTGGTCAACGAGAATTTTCCGGACAGTCGGTCGGATGCGATCAGCAGCATCCTGTAGACTTTCACCACCGGGTATCTGAAAATTCACCAGATTCTGTAATCTTTTCTGCCAGTCCTCCGGGTATGTTTCCTGCAGCTCGGCCCAAGGCCGACCTTCCCATTCTCCAGTATGTATTTCACGCAGGGCGACGTCTGTGACAACCTTCAGGTTATGTGCCGCCGCGATCAATTCAGCACAGCAGCGGCTACGCTCCAGGTCACTGCTGTAGACCGCGGCCAGCGTTTTATCCGCGAGGCAACCACGAACCTGACCGGACTGCTCCACGCCAAGCGGGGTGAGCGGCACGTTACCCTGTCCGTTATAACGCTTTTCCTTATAACCCTCAACCTGGCCATGGCGTACCAGGTAAACACGCGTTCGTTCCATTACCAGTACCTAAATATCAGTAGACGCTCAGGTCCTCAACAGTTTGCAGCATTGACAATTAGCGCTGTTTTCGAAGTTATTCTGCCAGTAAACAGGCATTGCAGGGAGAGCAAGAGAGGCGGACAGAGTCAATCCTCTGGGTCCAGAGCCATCTCGATCAGATCCCAGGCCTCCTTGTGACCGAGTCGGGACGGGACGGAGAAAGGTGTGAACAACTCCACAGGAAGCCCTGTACTGTCGGCGATCCTGGCCACACGGCGGCCCAGTTCGTTGCGACTCACCTTGTCAGCCTTGGTGATGACCGGGATGGTCGGAATCTCGCTTTCTTCCAGCCAGTCAAGGAACAGCAGGTCTTCAGGGCTCGGGTCCCGACGGACATCAAGCAGCCAGACGACAGCACGCAGGCTTGAGCGCCCCTTCAGATAACCGTGCACCATCGGCTGCCATTTTTCACGTTCCGAGCGTGGTGCGCGCGCAAAACCGTAACCCGGAAGGTCCACAAAATAGAGGGCCTCATTGATCGAAAAAAAATTCAGCAGCTGCGTGCGACCTGGAGTTGACGAGGTTCGTACCAGCCCCTTCCGGTTCAGCAGACAATTGATCAAACTGCTCTTGCCAACGTTGCTGCGCCCGGCAAAAGCGACTTCAGGCCACCCTGCGGGAGGACAACGGGCCAGAGCCGGGGCGCTGGTCACAAAACTGGCACTATGAACAATCATAACAAGCCCTCGGCTTCAGACATTATTCTGAGCAATCGTCAGGTTTCAAAGCAGTTCATCGTATCACAGCGAGTCGGATTCACCCAACTTTCTGTAATCGTAGCGACCCAATATCTTTTCAGCCTGAGATGGTCGATAAGCTGGAAAAATCGTTGATTTTTTTTGGAAAGCTGTTATCCAGTATGCTGTCAATGGGATTTGAGGCATTATTATTTCCCAACAAAAACCCTTGTCGTCATTCCCTTCAGGCCAGAACCGGGAAAGAATTTTTACTGCGACAATGCCTTCTTTTCGCAGAATACTGTTTAAACATTTCGAGTGTTTTTTCTCGAATCCGAAGGACATTTAACAAACGCTGTTTTACTTTAGTATTTAATTCCAATTTTCGTCTAATTTAAGGAGTGCCGTGATATGGGAGTTCGCATGATTGTGCGCTTGGTGGCCGTTTCCCTGCTGACTATCTTGTGCTTGGCAACATCTGCCACTGCTGACTAGGATCGTCCAGGCCGGCTGGTCACCCTCGACAACAGGGAGATCATTTTCGACAGCATCAAGGAACGCGACGTCGTCAAGGGTTGGTGGAACGGTTCGGCACTTACCGTGCCGCTGGATACAGTCACTGAGATTACCTTTTTTGAGGCACCCAAAGTTGACTACAGCATCATCGGTAACGATATCAACACGGGCATCCTCGGCATGACTCGACGTTCCGACGGTAAAAAATTCGTACTGTCCGACGCTTTCATGCCTGCCGATTGCAACTGCAGCTTCATCACCTACACGTACCGCAACCCGTTCACGGGGGAAACCCTGCAGGCCAACGCGGCCATCGACGGATTGCAGAAGATCATTTTCGATGACGGCGTTCGTTGATTCAGAACGAACTCACGACAAAAAAGCGGGGCAGAGATGCCCCGCTTTTTTTTTGCGCGCTGCGTTGCGCAACCCCATTCTCTGCGATATAACTTTTACGTAGCGGTCAAACTCGAAATGGGCTTTGATCCACTGGCTCGTGCATAATCAATCTAACCTCTCTAAGGAGACCCCAAATGTTCAGTCAACAATTGCTCGATGCTATGAATGAGCAGATGAAAAATGAATTCCTTTCCGCCTACCTCTACCTCGCCATGGCCGGCTACTTTGAATCGGAAGACCTTCCTGGGCTCGCCTCCTGGATGCGTGTTCAGGCCCTGGAGGAACTTACCCACGGTGAAAAATTCTTCCACTTTATCTGTGAAACCGGTGGCCGCACTGATTTGCGTGCGATCGATCCACCACAGAATGACTATAGCTCGCCTCTTGATTGCTTTGAATATTCTCTGAAACATGAAAACTTTGTTACCGACAGCATCAATAAGCTGATGGACCTGGCGCGACAGGACAATAACCACGCCGCGCAAATCTTTCTGCAATGGTTCGTTACCGAGCAAGTTGAAGAAGAAGCCAGTTTCGGCCTGATCGTTAAAAAGCTGCAGCGTATCGGTGACGATGGAAACGGCCTGTTACGGCTTGATGAGGAGCTTGGCCAACGCGTTTTCGTGCCGCCTGCAGCAGAGGCTTAACCCGGACAAAACCTTCAGGAACCTTGAGATAAGGCGGATATTAATCCGCCTTATCTTTTCAGTCTGGACAGGAAAAGAAATTTTTCGTTTGGCAAGCAACAATTTTCTGCTAATATTCCCCGTCTTTGAAACACATACACCACTGAATCGAGGAGGAGTTACATGTTTGAGAACATTGATTTGAAGGATGCTGTGCGTCGTGCCATGCAAACTGAAAAAAACGCCATGGATTTCTATCAGCGTGGTGCCGAGCTGATGAAAAATGCTGAAGCGAAGAAAGTTTTCGCATTGTTGGCCCGCGAAGAAAGCGAGCACGCAGAATGGTTTTACAATGTCTATCCCGGCGATGACATTGCTGATCTGCAGGAGTTTCTGCAGGCAGGGGCCGATCAGGATTCCGAGTGGATGACAGAGCTGAACCAGCTGAAGGCTGCAGACTTCAATGAGCGCAAAGCGATGGAATTGGCCATGGAGAAAGAAAAGAACCTGGCAGAGCACCTGCGCGCATTGGCGGCAAAAATTGAGAACCCTGAAGTCCGTGCAGTTTTCGAGCAGAACGCCACCTCGACAGATCATCACTTCCAGATCATCGAGTCCGAGTATGCCCGCCTGATGGGCATGGTGCATGAAACGGATATGGATACTTTTGTCCGCGAGTAGATTTACATTAAAGGATTAGACAGAAAAAGCCGGAGGCTACTTGCCCTCCGGCTTTTTTGATGATTTTTTGTGATATTTGGATGACCTACGACTTGGTTTTATCGGTGGCTGGGAGCTGGGAGCTGGGAGCTGGGAGCTTGAACAGCCACCGCACAAGATAGCCACACAAAAAGGAAGGGACTCTAAAGAGGCCCGCAGATTGTTGACAAACCCCGCTTCGGCTTGCATGCGGGGTTTGTTTTTTATTGGGTTTTGCATTCCAGGGATAAAAGCAAAACCGTCGGGGTTGCCCGACAGCAACGTCATTATTCTTTGTGGCGACAAAGAAAACGAAGCAAAAGAAAGCTTGTGTACGGTTTATAGACATAGGTAACTATGTCCTTGACCTGTACATTGGCGCTGCGCTTGGCATGTCTTGTTCGGGGGTTTCTGGTGGCAAGTAGAGTTGTTTGAGTCCTTTAAGGGGCTACGCTTCCCCCGTTAGCCCCGAGGTCCTTGAGGACCTCTATGGCTCTGGTTTCTGTTGCTTTTTGTGTGTTATGCCTTTTGCTGCAAAACCCCGCCCTCTGGGAGGCCCGCAAGCACAGGGCCGGATTCTTTATCTCTGCCATACCTTAAAGGCTATGAAAGCTGGCAAAGGAGATGCCCTCCGCAGGAGAAGGTACTTTTGCATACTTTTGCTGCCGGGCAAAAGTATGGCGTCCGGAAGTACGCGAACTGCCGGTTTTACTCCCTCCCTAAAACAACAGGGACACGCTAATTATTCCCGTGTCCCTGCAATGATCTTAGAAATCTTACCGATCTAGCACTTCCTAGCCATCCCCCTCGCCGGCCCTTTTCGCCAACCCGTCTCGCAACAAGCCCACGACTTCCTCGACCGGCACCGGACGACTGAAAAGGTAGCCCTGCATCTCGGCACAATGCCTCTCCTTGAGCATGGCAAACTGCTCTTCGGTCTCCACTCCCTCGGCAATCACTTTGAGGTTCAGGCTTTTGCCCATGGAAATGATGGCACTGGCAATAGCCTCATTGGTCGAGTTGGACTCAACATCCCGGACGAAGGTGCGATCTATCTTCAAGGTATTGACCGGGAAACGCTTCAGATGTGCCAGAGAGGAATATCCGGTACCAAAATCATCGATCGAGATATGGATGCCATCTTCGCACAAACCGGTCAGCACACTCATGATGAAATCGGGATTCTGCATGATGACTGTTTCCGAAATCTCGAACTCAAGGTAATCGCCGGAGAGCCCGGTTTCCGACAGGATCTCCTTGACTCTCTCAACAAAGTTCGACGCCTGCAATTGAAAACCGCTCAGGTTGACCGCGACACGCACCTTGTCCAGGCCCTGGTCCTGCCATTGCCGGTTATCCAGACAGGCCCGTCGCAGCACCCACTCACCAATCGGAACGATCAGGCCAGTCTCCTCGGCAATGGAGAGAAAGTCTGCTGGAGAAAGCGTTCCCAGTTCAGGGTGCTCCCAGCGGATCAAAGCTTCAAGAGCGATGATCTTGTTGCTTTCAGCATCAACTTTGGGCTGGTAACAAAGGCGAAGTTCCTCGCGCTCAACAGCCAGACGCAGACCTCCTTCCAGACTCCTGCGCCGATCAGCGTCACGATCCATAGAGGGGTCGTATATCTGGCAATTGTTCCTCCCCTGCGCCTTGGCCTGGTACATGGCCGCATCGGCTTTTTTCAACAGAAAATCAGGATTATCACCGTGCTCCGGGTAGATACTGAGGCCAATGCTGGTCGTGATAAAGAGTTCCTGGTCGGTTACGGAAATCGGCTTGGCGAGAGACTTGAGAATCTTGGTGGAAACCTGCTCGGCATCAGCAGCATTGCTGAGGTTAGCCAGAACAATGGCGAATTCGTCTCCACCGATGCGAGCGACGGTGTCCACTTTGCGAACGCAACCAAGGAGCCTCTTGCCGACTTCCTGAAGCAGAACATCGCCCACGGCATGACCGAGAGTATCGTTGATGAGTTTAAAACGATCCAGGTCCAGATAAAGGAGGGCGCACTTATGTTTCGTACGTTTTGCCTGGGCCTTGGCCAGCTGCAAACGGTCAGCGAAAAAGAGACGATTTGGCAGACCGGTCAACTGGTCATGATGTGCCATAAAATAAAGCTGTTCCTGAGCCTTCTTGCGGACCGAAATATCCCGGCAGATAACCCAGACGACTCCGGCCCCGCCTTTTCGAAAACTGCAAGTGATGGTACCCTCTATATCGACAGTTTCACCACTTTCAGTCATTAAACGACCTTCCATCGGCTCTACTGTCTCTCCCTTGAGCGCCTTCTCGATTTCCGCCATACATTTGACCCGCATATCTGCGTCGATGACATCTCCGAGCGACATTCCCTCAAGGTTGTTACGATCGTAGCCAAGCACGCGCTCCCAGGCACGGTTTGCATAGAGGAACCGGCCATTCGGCGCAATGCTGAAAATAAGGTCATTAGCACCTTCGAGGAATTCCTTGAGCCGCTCCTCGGTGGCCTGAACCTGTTCGTGGCCACGACGTAGCATGCTTATCAGGTAGCTGCTGATGAGGGAAAAGACAGAAGTCATGATGGTGACCCAGGACCACATCAGAACCAGGAACAGGGCATGGTGGTGCAGTGCCGAGTCGACAAATGGCATTTGAACGTAAGTCAGAATATCGAAATACTCACCGAGGATCACCAGACCGTAGCAGAGTGAGGAGAAGAGTCCGAGGGCAAAAACATGGGCGCGGCGTTCAACCAGAATAGCCGCTTCAAAGGCGACCAGGAGATAGACCGCCCAGAGCCAGCTTGCCGCTCCACCACTGAGATAAATAAGAAGAGAAACACAAAAGGAGTCGAGCAGGACCTGCAGATGCCCGCCGAAGGCCATCTGTGCAAAACGCTCATACTTGACCTGATAGACAAGGTTGTAAGCCAGAAGGATACTCAGGACAATCAGCATGCCGACAAACTGGGGAGGGGTTAGAAACCAGCCATAATCGCTGAGGCCATAACCGATTCGGGCCCCGGCTCCATAGATGGCGACAAAACCAAGAAAGAACCAGCGAGCCCTGGAGAGCAAGAGGAATCGCTCCTGACCTTGAAGCAGGGAGGAGATGCCACCATTTCTCAGGCTGCTGACCCAACCTGGAGATTGCGACGATTCGTTCTGTGTGACAAGAGTCATAAAATTCACAATAAGGATTTACGTGGGAGACAGGCACAACAAAGAATCACGGCGCAGGATATAAAATATTTCTTCATAAAACCATAAAAAACTCGCAATCAACCTGAGAGATTGCAGACTTTCATCAGGACTGCATCTCTTCTTTTGCAAATCACGCCATTTAGCCATCTCACACATAAAGAATCCGCTATATAGCGCAACAACGAGCTCGCCAGAACAAAACAAAAATCACCTGAACGATATTTTTTATAAAATTCGGTAATTTATATATGTCTATAGCTCGTTGGCATAGATCGTGTAATCGAAATATACAAGATTTAGCATTAATTATCGGGACAGCCCTGAAAAACCCATCTGAAAAGTGCTGACAACAACACCCGATAACAACACGCAAACGGAGGTATAATCGTCATGAAAAAACTTCTCAAACCCGTACTCTTCCTTACCTTGGCAGCTTTTTTTGCCACATCGGTCATGGCCGCAGAAGGTGGCAACCCGCGCAAAGGCAAGCACCTGTTCAAGAAGAGTTGCAAAACCTGTCACAGCAGCGACGGTGAAGGTGGCGAAGTCACCCCGATGACCAAAACCCAGTCCCAGTGGGATCGCATTTTCAAAAAGAAAAAGCATGATGAGGAGTCATGGAAGAATCTTTCGGAACAAGACTTGAAAGACGTTCAGCAGTTCCTGTTTGATCATGCAGCGGATTCTCCTCACCCTGAGACTTGCGGTTAATACATTGACTTGAGGGAGACCACCTGCAGATCCATTTTATCTTCTGGAGGATAGACACATGAAAAACTGCATGAAATCTCTCAACTCCTTTTGCCTGGCCCTGCTGGTGGCCAGCCTGTTCATGACAACCGTCGCCTACGCAGCGATCGAAGGCGGCAACGCCAAGAACGGGAAAATCGTGGCGAAGGAAAAATGCAAATATTGCCATGTTAAGGGCGCAGAAGGCGGCACCATGACGCCGCTCTCCAAAACCCAGAAACAATGGCAGCGTTTTTACACCAAGGACAAGCACAACAAAATGGCCCCGGGGACCTGGGACAAGATCAGCAAGGCTGAGCTCAAGGACATCATGCAGTTCATGTATGACCACGCTGCGGATTCCCCTCAACCCCAGACCTGCGGGCAATAATTTTTTACTTATTTTTTTTCAGGAGGCAACACAATGCAGAAATTTCTATACCTGATCATGGCCGCCCTGCTGGCTCTGCCGGCAACCGCCTTTGCGGTGGGCCAGGAGGATGCCATGATCTCCGAGTTGCAGAAGCAGATCCAGGCGCTGAGCGAAGAGCTCGAAGACCTGAACGACCGCGTCGATGATACGGAGCGTCATACCGCGCTCGACCGCATCAACTTCACTGGCGACATGCGCGTCAAGGCCCACAGCCTGCACTACAAGGATGTGACGTTTAATCCAGGCATCAATGTTAACATGACTAAATTCTTCATGGATGCTGGAGCAGGACCAGGGGGTCCCTTAGGGACGTTCAATGCCTTTACCCCGGCCCCACTACCCCCGGGCACTCCGCCTACATGGAATGACGATCCAACCCCCGCACTGAACCCCACGCCCCTGGACAACATGTTCTACGGTTTGGCTGCAACCAATCCGGATCTGTACAACGGCCTGCTCGCCAAGATGAACGACTTCATGGTGAACGGCAACGCTCCGGGTGTCATGATCTTCCCCATGGGGCAAAAAGACACCTACGACATCAACAACGACATCATGTACACCACCCGCCTGCGCCTGAACATGAACGCCAAGGTCTGGGACAACGTCAAGTTCTCCGGCCGCCTGCTGATGTTCAAGAACTGGGGCGACTCCACCGGCTCCCAGGTCTTTGATTCCTGGAACCGCTTCACCATGGACGGCACCAACAGCGGCAACACCACCAGCGATGTGCTGCGCGTCGACCGCGCTTACTTCGACTGGAACAACATCGCCGACAGCGGCTTCTACCTCTCGATCGGTCGTCGCCCCTCCACCGGTGGGCCACCACTCCAGTACCGCGAAAACGAATTGCGCGGCGGCACCCCGACCGGCAACGTCATGAACCTCAACTTCGACGGCATCACCATCGGTCGCCGTCTTGAAGACCTGACCGGCATCGAAGGCATGGTCGCCCGCTTCTGCTACGGCCAGGGCTTTGAGTCCGAATGGGGCAACGGCGAGATGTTCAACGACATCGTCACCAAGGACACTCACTTTGCCGGCTTCAACGTCGACATCCTCAACGACGGCACCAACTTCTTCCAGGTCACCGCGTTCCGGGCGATGGACATCAACGACGGCTTCAAAGGCGTCATCGCTTTCCCGACCCAGTACGGTGCGATGTTTGCGCCGACCCTGTACAACGACATGCAGAAGTTCCCCAACTTCAACTTTGTCACCCGCGTACAGCCGAGCACCACGATCGGCGACATCGACCTCGGCGGCGTGGTTTTCTCCCGTGAAGAGGAGAACGGCATCAACTGGTTCGTCTCCGGCGGCATGACCATCATCCGGCCCAACAACAACGCCGGCATGTTCGGCGGCATGGGTAGCGACGCGATCTTCGAAGCCGAGCTCAACAGCACCGGCACTGAAGTTATCATGGTGCCCAAGGTCGCGACCGACTCTGACGACGAAGAAGGTTACGGCTTCTACGCCGGCATCCAGACCCCTGCCCCGCTGGGCAAGTTCGGCCTTGAATACAACTACGGCTCCAAGTACTGGACGCCTTTCACCCAGGCCCAGGATGACGCCCTCGGCGGCAAGCTGATGACCCGCGGTAATGTCGGCGAAGCTTATTACATCTTCGACATCAACCCGAAGATGTTCATCAAGCTCAGCGGCATCTACTACGACTTCGAGTACACCGGCAGCGGTTCACCGGTCGGCAAGCCGCAGAAGATTGACGACGTCGAAGATGGCGACGCCTACTCGCTGATGCCCGTTGTCGATTCGGCATACGATCTGAACGCTTCGATGACGTTGAGATTCTAGATTAAAGGGATTCACTTCGGGGAAGAGGTTCGCCTCTTCCCCGATTATTCGGCCCACTTAATCTATATATCAATATATATAGTGCTAAGTTGCCAAAGTTCAGTTGTCTGTTAAACAAGTAGGATATTATTGACAAGAGCAAGAAGAACACACTCCAAGGAGACATACCATGTATCGATTGCTTATGTTGGGCGCCCTGTTCCTCGCCCTGTCCGTGACCTCGACCCCGGCCGCGGAGAATGACCACAGTTATTACGTGCAGGGGCCGATGGACGATGGCCCTCAAGTCACGGCCCAATGCCTGAAGTGTCATGAAAAACACGCGACAGACTTCATGAAGACCACGCACTGGACCTGGGCACTGGAACAGAAAATAGGCGATCGCACCGTGGTACGCGGCAAGAAGAACGCCATCAACAACTTCTGCACCTCGATTTCCGGCAACGAGCCGCGCTGTACAAGTTGTCACGCCGGTTACGGATGGACTGATGACAGTTTCGACTTCAGCGATTCGGGCAACATCGACTGCCTGGTCTGCCACGACACCACCGGCACCTACGTCAAGGAGCCGACCGGCGCCGGCAACCCGGCCAAGCGTGTAGACCTGGTTTATGTCGCCCAGAACGTCGGCAAGCCGAGCCGCTTCAACTGCGGCACCTGTCATTTTTACGGCGGCGGCGGCGATGCTGTTAAACACGGCGACCTCGACTCCTCGATGGAATATCCAAGCCGGGAAATCGACGTACACATGGATACCGACAGCAATGATTTCACCTGTCAGGAATGCCACGTGACCGAGGACCACAGCATTCCGGGCAACTCCCTCGGCGTTTCTCCGGGCGGCACCATGCACTTCAACTGCGAGAACTGCCACACCGAAGAGCCGCACAGCCAGGCCCGTCTCAACAGGCACATCGCCGACGTTGCCTGCCAGACCTGCCATATCCCGACTTTTGCCAAGGATGTACCGACCAAGCTCTCCTGGGACTGGTCAACAGCCGGGGACGACCTGGAAGACACCAAGGACGAATACGGCAAGCACGCCTATTCGAAGAAGAAGGGGCATTTCAAATGGGGCAAGAATGTCACCCCGGAATACCTCTGGTACAACGGCACCGCCGACGCCTATGAGCGCGGCGACAAGATTGACCCCGCCAAAGTCACCATGCTGACTTACCCCAACGGCAATCTCAAGGATAAATCTGCGAAGATCTTCCCCTTCAAGGTTCACTCGGGTAAGCAGATTTACGACAAGAAGAACAAGTACTTTATCACCGCCAAGGTCTTCGGTGACGGCGGCTACTGGCGAGACTACGATTGGGACAAGGCGGCCAGGCTCGGTATGGAAGCCAGCGGCCTGGCATACAGCGGAGAGTATGACTTCGCAGCGACGGAGATGTACTGGCGCATCAATCACATGGTCTCTCCCAAGGAAGAAGCGCTCAGTTGCCTCGACTGCCATGACGATGGCGGCCGCATGGACTGGAAAGCTCTCGGCTACAAGGGCGACCCGATGGATAATCCAAAGTATTCTCGCTCCAAATAAACCAGCTGGATTTGTTTGGGCCTGAAGGGGTCGGCGCCAGCCGGTCCCTTCAGGCATCTGACAAAGCTTAGTGTTGGATCAATGTTTGAAGACAACATCCTAAGAGCAACAGATTGTTAATCTGTTGCTCTTTATTTTTTTCACTCTGCAGTTTTTAGAACAAAAGCAAAACCGTCGGGGTTGCCCGACAGCAACGTCATTTTCTTTGTGGCGACAAAGAAAACGAAGCAAAAGAAAACTTGGCGCTGCGCTGGGCATGTCTTGTTCGGGGGTTTCTGGTAGCAAGTAGAGTTGTTTGAGTCCTTTAAGGGGCTACGCTTCCCCCGTTAGCCCCGAGGCCCTTGAGGTCCTCTACGGTTCTGGTTGGCGTTGCTTTGGTGTGGTTTTAGTCTTTTGCTGCAAGGTGACACTATCCGGAAGGCCCGCAAGCACAGGGCCGGATTCTTTATCTCTGCACTATCTTAAAAGCTATGAAAAGCTGGAGAAGGAGATGCCCTCCGCCGGTCTTGACTTGGCCCAAAAAGATAAAGAGCAACAGACCAATGATTTGTTGCTTCCAGACATAAAAAAGGATTCAACGAGGCTCAATTTCCGATACACAAAAAAGACAAACCCCACGTGCGAGCCAAAGTGAGGTTTGTCA
>CAZXBD010000334.1:0-16026 GCA_964638305.1 uncultured Geobacteraceae bacterium
GAAGTATTTTACAATCGCAAACGACGTCATTCATATCTTGGCTACACGAGTCCAGCGGAATACGAACTGAGGAGTGTCCCCCAATAAACGAGTCCGTTTTACTGGGGGAACCTCACAATATTACTACTAATTGTGTCCCCATAATTAGTCAGGGCGCCTGCCGGGCGCAACCGGCATAAGCTTATTGGTTTTAAATATTGTCCATCTTACGCTCATCCTTCCGGCTTTTTGTTAACATTACAGGCAAAGACTAAAGACAAAGGGGTTGCGACCCCTTGCGACGCCTTACTCTTTTTGCACGCCCGAAAAAGAGTAAGCAGAAAAATGCGCCCCAAATGCCTTGCCCGCTGCGCGGGTACCCGGTGTCGAAAAGATGAACGCCGGCATGGCGAAAACTCGCTACGCTCAGACAGTTCGCCCTGCTGCTCGACGTTAATCCATTCGTCACCGGCTGCGGCAAGAGGGGTTGGAAAATCAAAAAAATCAGCGCTTAATTGAAAAAGGGCAACAGATTTAACCTCTGTTGCCCCTGCACCCTACTCATCACCATCAAACAAACTCATCTGGTCAAAACGATGCTTATCAACCTTGAAAGGCAAAGGGAAGTAACGCGGGCACTCAACCAGCAGATTTGCCGCCGGCTGCTTGCATTCTCGCAGACATTTGAGGCAAAGGGGATTAACTGTTTTGGGATCAACTGATGACTTCATAATCCAGTCCGGCCAAGAAAAATTCTATAAACACTTTATCCGCTAGAGGGCTCCACCGTAAAGCCCTCACTGTACATCCGGTGATTGTCTCAGCACTTCAGCAACAGCCGACTTGATCCGCGCCATCGCCATCTCTTCAGGCTCCATATCAACTTCGATGCGCCTTTCCGGAAAAGTGTGTTTATAGAGAGGGTCGTAGTAGTTGACCATCAATTCACTGACCAGTTCGGACCACTTCCCGGCTTCAAGCAACTGCAAATAGTGATGGACCGTCTCCTTGCCGAGTTTCTCCTTAAGAGCACGGATAGGGTGAACAAATTCTTCCTTAAGGCGATCGACCGCAGGGTAGTCCTCAAGAATGTTCCTGACCCTTGCTTCAAGGGAGGCATTCAACCAAATTGAAGTCTCGGCCTGTAATGCCTGATACACCCTGACCGGCAGAGCCACACGACCGATATGTCGGCTCTCTCCTTCAGCCAAGGCGTAGCTATCACGGGGGATTTTCCGCAATTCATCCCACAGCAGCGATTCAAACATCTTCTGTCCGGGTTGCGGAGGCAAACCCAGGTTGCCAAAGGCACTGCCACGGTGATTGGCCAGACCCTCGAGGTCGACCACTGGAAAGCCCTCTGTCCTCAAACAATGTAGATAATGAGTCTTGCCCACCCCTGTCAGACCACGGAAGACCAAAAGCCTCCCCCATTGCCCATGCTCAAAAAAATCCAGAACCAGCCTGCGAAAACCTTTATGCCCACCGGACAATTGCCTAGCCGGAACCCCGGCCAGTTCAAGGAATTGGGCCAATGCGAGACTGCGCATTCCACCACGCCAACAGAACACGACAACGGGCTGGGATGTTCCGGCCTGAAGTGAAGCAACCTGTTCGATCAGTGTCGGGATTTTAGGGGCGACTAGCTCCACACCACGCCGCCGAGCCTGGCGCTTGCCGACGTGTTTGTAAAGTGTTCCCACTTCGGCCCGCTCAGCATTGTCAAGGATCGGCACATTGATCGAGCCGGGGATGGTCGCCTCGGAAAATTCATCCGGGCTACGGGCGTCAACCAGAAGCGCCCCCTTGTCGCGTAGGGTCAGGGCTTGTTCCAGAGTAATTGTTATCGACATAGTGATGACTCTCAGTTGCAGTGGTTATACTCCATATAGAGACCCGTCAGCAAGCAAGAGAAGAGAGCAGGAAGAAAAGGTTGACAAGCCTGAAGGCTTCCGGTAGTTTGACGCCTCTTGTTGCGGGGTGGAGCAGTCAGGTAGCTCGTCGGGCTCATAACCCGAAGGTCGGAGGTTCAAATCCTCCCCCCGCTACCAACAAATAAAGGGACTTGCTATATGCAAGTCCCTTTCTGTTTTTCGCTTTGAGCCAGCAATCAAATCGCGCCTTGTGGCACCTCTGTCGATGGGCCGACCCCTCCCAGCAAACGGCTGATAAACCCGGTCTCTTGTCGGTCAAGAACCCGGCCGATGTCTGTCTGGGTCAAAATTCCAGCCATTTCTCCACATTCATCAACCACCAGTAAACGTCGTATCGACTTCTTCAGCATCAGGCCAATGGTATCATGGGGTGCCGTCGTTGACGGTGTTGAAACAACAGAGGGGCTCATCACTGCGCCCACGGGAGTCTCGGCCAGGTCAATTTCTTCAGCGATGCAACGGACAACGTCCCGTTCAGTGAATATACCTACGGGCTTGCTGTTTTCTATTACCACGATGCAGCTTACCGAACGGCGAGCCATCAGGGACAAGGCATAACGGGCGGAAATATCGGGAGTGACATGCAGTACCTGCGGAGACATCAGCAACGAAACATCATTGATCCCGTCAAAAGCTTTCTCCCGCAGTGAGCGCAAAAGATTTGTCTGGGTAAAGATGCCGGACATCTCCAGCTTCGTATTGAGCACAATAAGGTGACGGATTCCATGCTGGCAGAAAACCTGATAGGCCTGAGAAACACTCATCTCAGCTGATGCAGTCATGACCGGCTTGTTCATGACCTCCTTGACCAAAATATCCTTTTGACCCAGTAGCCAGTTCGCGGCAAAGACAACGTCCCTCTCTGTGAGAATGCCAATTGGCTCGCCGCATGAAAGAACGACAATGCAGCTGATGCGCTTCTCGCTCATAAGTTGCAGGGCTTCCTGTACGGTCGCCTCGGCTTCGACGGCAACCACAGGGTATGTTGAAAACTGCCCAATCGTTTGTTTCATTTATCCCCCAAGCCTTTCAATTAAAAACAGATTACGCGATTAACCGGCAACGGACAAAGTCATATGCCTGAAACGTCGGCTAAAAAAGCCCTTATTACGTTCTACACTTTCTTTCTGCAAATATGATTCCATCTACAGTGATTGGAACAACTCAAAACAGGGGAAATAAAACATGGTTTTATAGAGTTTGAACAAGCAGTATCATACGGCTGTTGCAGGAGCAAGAATTTGGTCTTTATTCCAACAGAAGCACAAAGAGTTAAATCGACAGTTCCTGATAAGCCTGACGATAAGCATCCAGGTCCTGTTCTGAAAAACACGTCATGACTACGCGTGGCGCAGACTCTTCATTGGCAATAAAATCAAGAATGATCCGCAATGCGATACGACTGGCCCGACTTAATGGAAAACGATAAGCACCCGTACTGATAGACGGGAATGCAATGCTTCTTAATTGATGGTCAAGAGCCAATTGCAGGCTGTTACGGTAACAGGCCGCCAGCAGGTTGTCTTCGTTGCAATCGCCACCGTGCCAGACCGGGCCTACCGTATGAATCACATAGCGAGCGGGAAGATTATATCCAGCGGTTATCCTTGCTTCTCCCGTGGGACAACCTCCCAAAGCACGGCATTCCTCCAACAGTTGAGGACCGGCACCACGATGAATTGAGCCATCCACTCCTCCTCCACCAAGCAGACTCTGGTTGGCCGCATTAACGATCGCATCAACCTCAAACTGAGTGATGTCTCCCTGGACAATTTCTATCTTCCCATTCACCATGAAAGACTCCATACCGATATTATCTACCAAATCATGTTCCGTTTATAATCGTATCGGCAGTCAGAGAGGAATCAAGCCGGCAAGCCAAAAATACCGCTCCAACTTTCAAAACCATCAAGCAAGTTCAATTGTTCAGGGATTGCGCTAAGAGAATAAATGTTTACAATTGATATCAGACAACGCAACACGACCCAGAGGAGGAGACGATGAGGTATCGCATGAACATCAGTGACGACAGCGTCAACCACCTGATTGGACAGTGTCTGCGCAACAAGGCAGATGCAGAGAGGATCTACGACATTCTTGTTTCCAGAAACTTGAGGAAGGTCGACCTGATCACCGGAAGCATTCACCTTTCCCCGGAAGAACATGCCGACTTCGTCGCCCGATTCAGCGCCGAGGTCGAACCGACCCTCTGGGAGTCTTCTTTCCGCAAGCATTGATCCACTGGTGATAGCTGCCAGAATAACTCTTTGTCTGCATTGACGTATCTGAGCGGCAAGCTCAGCATTAATCAACGGGTTTATTCATGACGAAAACTTGGCAGTGTGACCTTTGCGGTTATGTCCATAATGGTGACGAACCGCCGCTTTCCTGTCCTGTATGCGGGGCAGACAAAAGTGATTTTTCACCACTGGTCATCAAGACCTCCACGGCGCAAGAGTCTGTTGCCGAGGCATGGCAATGCAGTATCTGCGACCATATTGTCAATATTTCAGCGCCACCCGGTTTCTGCCCGGTTTGTGGTGCGGCTGCCGCACTCTTCCACCCCTACCAGACCACCGAGACCTCGGCAATTCCTGCCGATATCCAAAAAGTCGTCATCCTAGGGGCCGGCATCGCCGGTCTGACCGCAGCAGAAGAGGCACGCCGCCAGACTTCTGAGGTCGCGATCACGCTCGTCTCACGAGAAATGACCTTGCCATATTACCGGTTGAACCTGACTCGTTTCCTGGCCGGAGAAGTTCCTGAAGGAGACCTGCTGATCCAGCATCAGGACTGGTTCGATGCACAGAGCATTGAATATCTGGCTGGCGAGGCCCAGGCAATCGATCGCGAGGCACGCAAAGTAAGACTGCGTGATGGCAGAACACTTGATTATGACCGGCTGATCCTCGCCAATGGCGCCCACCCTTTCATCCCGCCTATCCCGGGAGCGAACCGCGATGGTGTCATGGTTCTACGCACTCTCGAACATGCCCGCAAACTGATCAGCACTCTGCGGCCCGGGTGTCGTGCAGTCTGTGTCGGCGGTGGACTGCTCGGCCTTGAAAGCGCCTGGGCCTTGCAACGGCGTGGTGCGAGCGTTACCGTTCTGGAAGGTTTTGACTGGCTGTTGCCCCGCCAGCTGCCTCCCGTAGCGTCGGAGTTGCTGTCTGCCCACCTGGAAAAACAGCAGATGACAATCCAGTGCGGTGTTCAGGTCAAGGAATTCACCGGAGATGACGCGGTGCACGGTGTCCTGCTTGAAGATGGCCAGGAGATCCCTGCAGACTTGGTGATCCTTGCCACCGGCGTGCGGCCGAACAGCCACATCGCCAGGCAATGCGGTCTCAAGGTCCAGCAGGGCGTGATTGTCAACGATCGCCTTTTTACTTCGGACGAGCAAATCCTTGCTGCGGGAGATGTCACCGAACACCAGGGACGGGTCTATGGTATCTGGCCTGCAAGTTATGCCCAGGGTGTGGTTGCCGGGACCAACGCCGTGGGCGGTTCGGCCGAATTTTCAGGGCTGCCCATGACCAACCGCATCAAGGTTCTTGATGTTGATCTCTTCAGTATTGGTCAGATACAGGCAAGCGATGCCAGCACCCGCATGTTTGAAGTCCAGGAGAACGGGAACTATCGCGGCATTGCCTGTCGAGATGGCCGGATCGTCGGTGCTGTTCTGTATGGCGATATGCAGCTCACAGGAAGACTACAGGAAGCTGTTGAGAAAGGGCTGCGTATCCAGGAGCTTTCTGAACTGTATGAATTATTCCCCGGACTGCAGCAGAAGCTCGGCTGACCCTCGGTGGAAAATGAGAGAAGACATGGCCTCCGAGTAGAATAGAAGGCCATGCGGAAAGATTAT
Source organism: uncultured Geobacteraceae bacterium (assembly GCA_964638305.1). GTDB lineage: Bacteria > Desulfobacterota > Desulfuromonadia > Desulfuromonadales > BM103 > M0040. Next base: position 5,782 of record CAZXBD010000334.1, read on the forward strand.
TGCGAAAGCGGATTATCGCTTAATGAAAAGACTGGGGTTGCAAAGGTCCTCGGCCTGGTTGGCCGAAGCGTTACAATTGTGACAGAGATAGCCGGGATCATCCGTGCGAGAAGCGACTTCTTCACGTAAGCCGTTTTTTTTCAGTTCGCAGATATGCAGATGATGCCCTGCGGGATGCTTGCATGCGGGCTTCGCTTGTTCAGACATAGGGCCTCCATGAGATTCGTCGTTGCATGGTGGCAAGTATAACAGCTCTTTCGGAGGCTGTCCCGGCGGATCAATCTTCTGTCAGCAAAACCGCTTCGGCGACCTCACGCAACGACTTGCGCTTGTCCATTGCCAGCTGCTGCAAACGCCGGAAGGCCTGTGGCTCATCCATGCCCTTTTTCATCAGAACACCCTTGGCACGATCAATTACTTTTCTGCTTTCAAGCGTCTCCTGTAGCTTGGACACTTCCTCGCGCAGACTGGATAGCTCGACAAACTGATGAATAGCCAAATCCACGGCAGCAAATAATTGTTCGGCTCGCACCGGCTTGACAACATAATTCATTACCCCGGCCAGACGCGCCCGTTCAATGGTGTCAGACTCGGTATTGGCCGTGACCAGAACAATTGGCAGGGGCTTGTTTTTGCCTATTTTTTCCGCAGCGGTGACACCATCCATAACAGGCATGCCAACATCCATCACAACTAACAACACTTCCTGGTGCAGTGCTATTTCAACAGCCTGAACGCCATTCTCTGCTTCCAGTATCTCGTCAAACCCGTAACCAGCAACGATTTCGGCGACCTGGCGCCGCAACAGCGGCTCATCATCGACTACCAGCGCACGCTTCATAACATAGAACTCCTATAGCATTAAGGGATTAAAGACATTGAAGCATACTGCATCAGTAATACCAAAACAGTTCAACCTGACAATAAAGCGAGAGGACTGGTCGTCATCTCCAGAGATAAGGCCGCACCTTTTCAGATGCGGCCCCATGGTCTTTTGCAAAGGCAAGTGTTTTAGTTGCCAAGCTCTGCCCAAATCTGTTTGGCGATACCCTGAGACATACTCTGAGCTATTTCTATTTGCTTGGGAGTCATCTGTTCCTGGGCGCTGTCTTTATATCTCTGAGCCTCTTTGTGCCCTCGTGATGCAGCAACAGACCACCAGGCATAAGCGCTTTCAGTGCTTTGCACAACCCCTTGGCCCCTGAGATACAAGAGTCCGAGTTTGTATTGGGCATTTGCATATCCCTGAACAGCAGCCAAGCGATAATTTTTGGCTGCTTCTTTGTAATTCTGTGGCGTACCAAGCCCTTCTTCGAAGGTCGTACCTAAATAGTATTGGGCTCGCGGCATGCCTTGCTCAGCAGCCATTCGATACCATTTGATCGCCTCTTTGTCACTCTGCGGAACACCCAGACCGTCACCGAACAAAAGGCCTATATTTGCCTGGGCAACGGCACTGCCTTTTTCTGCTTCCACAAGCCATAGCTTATACGCCTTTTTATAGTCTCCAAAATTTGCGGCATTCAAAGCATCATCCATGTTGTCGGCAAAGGCCGTAGAAGCCATAAAAACAAGGACAAACACACCAACCCCAACACATAACTGCCTCATGATTCCCCCGCTGGAAAGCTTCTTGAAAAACTCCACGTTCATCATACTACAAAAAGGATAGCTTCGGAAGTTGGCAACCGACTGATTCGACTGTAGCATTTCGCCCTAAACGCATACTGACACAGCGGTCATGTATAGAGAATAATGTTCCAGCAGTTACATTTACAACACGACATCAAGAGGTCTATTACTGTCGAGAAACGTTCTTGCTTCACAATTCATGGCATTATGCCCATCTGTTGCGTAGTCTCCTTGCTTTTTCAGCAGGCCTTTCATTATATTGACAGAACGAACCGAGTCACATAATTGTACGTTTTATATGGACGGAACCCATTGCATGAGCTAAGCCTGACACAAAACCTCATTGAAATCGCCGAGGAGCACGCTCGTCGTGAGAATGCCGCCGTGATCAAAAGTGTCACGATAGAAATCGGGGCTCTTTCCGGAGTGATTCCGGAAGCCGTGGAGTTTGCCTTTGAGGCCTGCACCAGAGACACTCTTGCAGACGGGGCAACTCTTGAAATCCACCACATCCCCGCTCTTGGCTGCTGTCAGCAATGCGGACAAGAATCGGAAATGGAAAGCCTTCTCGATAACTGTCCGGCATGTGGCAGCTATGCTCTCGATGTCCTGAAAGGACAGGAGATGTCCCTCGTAGAAATGGAGATAGACTGAATTATGTGTACCGATTGCGGCTGCGCTCCATCACAGCCTGAGCATATTCATGAACATGACCACGCTTCTCGCAAAATCCGTGTGGAAGAAAATTTGCTGGCCAAAAACCAACGCCTGGCAGAGGACAATCGCGCCAGCTTTATTGCGCACCAACTTTTTGTCCTCAACCTGGTCAGCTCCCCCGGTTCCGGAAAGACCTCAATCCTTGAGCGAACCCTGACTGACCTCGGTGATAGCCTGAGTTTCTGCGTGCTTGAGGGCGATCAGCAAACAGACAATGACGCTGAGCGCATTGCCGCAACCGGGGTCCCTGTCAAACAACTCAACACCGGTGCGGGCTGTCATCTCGATGCCCATATGGTTGGACACGGTGTCGAAGATTTCGATCTGCGCGCAGCCGACATCCTGATGATCGAAAACGTTGGGAACCTGGTCTGCCCGGCCTCATTTGACCTTGGCGAAGATCACAAAGTCGCCGTTCTTTCGGTCACCGAAGGTGAAGACAAGCCGCTCAAATATCCTCAGATGTTTCAGGCCGCCGATCTGATGCTGATCAACAAGATCGACCTGCTCCCTTATCTACGTTTCGATCTGGAGCAGTGCAAAACATTTGCCCTTCAGGTCAACCCGGAGATCAAGATCATCGAGTTGTCTTGCCATAGTGGCCATGGGATGACCGAATGGTATGAATGGTTGATCCAGGGGGTCAATCGGAAGCGCGATTAAGTTTTCCCCTCACCCCTCATTTCGCGTTTCGGGAGCGACCGACAAAGGAGTGCATGACCATGTGCCTTGGCGTACCAATGCAGGTCAAAACGATTGAAAACGAAGTCGCAATCTGTGAGATTGACGGCGTACAGCGCGAAGCCAGTTTGATGATGATTGATGACGTTCAGATTGGTGACTACGTGTTGATTCACGCCGGATTCGCTATTGAAAAAATCGATGAGGCCGAGGCGCAACTGACCTTGCAGGCGCTGCGCGAAGCTCTTGACATGGGGCTGGCCCCGGAATGAAACATCAGCAGGAATACCGTGATCCGGAACTGGCCAGATTACAGTTGCAGGCCATTCATCAGGTCACTGAAAATTTAGTCGGCACCATGACTCTCATGGAAGTGTGCGGCACTCATACCATGGCTATCTATCAACATGGCATACGCGCACTCTTGCCGGAGCAGATTCGTCTGGTCTCAGGGCCCGGCTGTCCGGTCTGTGTCACACCGGTAAACTACGTGGACAGGGCCGTGGCCCTGGCCCGACGTCCCAATACGATCATCACCACTTTTGGCGACATGGTGCGCGTACCCGGATCTACCTCAAGCCTGCTTCATGAACAAGCCAAAGGAGCGGCAATCAAGATCGTCTATTCACCACTCGATGCCGTGGCCTTTGCGGAGAAGAATCCAGAAAAAGATATCGTTTTTCTCGGCGTTGGTTTCGAAACCACCGCTCCGACCGTTGCCGCAGCAGTGCTCTCGGCCAACAGCAAAGGCCTCGACAACTTCTACATCCTCTGTTCGCACAAAACCATGCCCGGCCCCATGGCCGCCCTCGCGGGTGACCCTGAGCTGCAGGTCGACGGTTATCTTTGCCCGGCGCACGTTTCGGCCATCATTGGCGCCAATGCCTATCAACCCCTCGTCGATGCCTACCACGTGCCCTGTGTGGTGACCGGCTTTGAGCCTCTCGACGTACTTCAGGGCGTACTGATGCTGGCCCGCCAGGTGGTCGCCGGAGAAGCCCGCGTCGAAACCCAATACCGCCGTGTCGTTAAGCCCACAGGAAACCAAAAGGCGCAACAACTTCTCAACCTGGTCTTTGAACCTGCCGACGCTCGCTGGCGCGGGATTGGCGACATCCCCAACAGCGGCCTGCAATTGAGAGGCGAGTTTGCACGCTTCGATGCAACGACTCAGTTGCCGGTTGCCGTGGAAGCGGCATCAGAGCAGAAGGGTTGTCTTTGCGGTGAGATTCTCAAGGGGAAAGTCCGTCCCGCTGACTGCCCCCTCTTTCGTACAGTGTGCACTCCGGAAGACCCGGTTGGTGCTTGCATGGTCTCAAGCGAGGGGACCTGTGCGGCCGAGTACAAGTATGGGTCCTGACAAAAGCTATAAGGCTATAGGGCGGTAAAGAAAACTTTCTTTTTTGGGAGAACGACTTGAAATCAGATCTAATTCTTCTCGGCCACGGCAGTGGCGGCAAACTCAGCCATGAGCTGCTCGACAACCTGATCGTGCCGACCTTATCCGGGATCAGTCAACGCGACCAAAATGACGCTGCAGTGCTTACCGCACCGCATTGTCGTCTGGCTTTCACGACCGACTCCTATGTTGTGGATCCAATTTTTTTCCCGGGGGGAAATATCGGCGACCTGGCGATCCACGGTACGGTCAATGACCTGGCCATGACCGGAGCTACTCCCATCGCAATCAGTGTCGGACTGATAATCGAAGAGGGTCTGGCTGTCGCAGATTTGCGTATTGTCCTAGAGAGCATGCGTGATGCCGCGCGACAGGCTGATGTCAAAATTGTCACCGGAGACACCAAAGTCGTTCCTCATGGCAAAGCCGATAAACTGTTTATCAATACCTCAGGAATCGGTTTTATTTCGCACGAGTATGATATTTCCGGTTGCAAGGCACAAGTCGGCGATAAGATCCTGATCAACGGCACCATCGGTGATCACGGCATGGCGGTTCTGGCCAATCGAGAAGGTTTGGAACTTGAGAGTAATATCACCACTGACAGTGCCCCTCTCAACAACATGGTTGAAGGGTTGGTCGATAATCTCGGCAGCCAACTGCATGCCCTGCGAGACCCGACCCGCGGTGGAGTCGCCACTACGCTCAAAGAGATTGCCCTGCAATCCCAGATTGAAATCACTTTGCAGGAAACCGCGCTGCCTGTCGACCCTGCAGTCGCCGGTGCTTGTGCAATTCTCGGCCTTGATCCGCTCTTCGTCGCCAATGAGGGCAAATTGATTGCCTTCGTTGCTCCCGAAAAAGCTGATCAAGCACTGACAATGATGCAGAGTCATCATTATGGCAAGCATGCTGCAATTATCGGTGAAGTGACTGCAACCGCAGACGGCAAGGTTCGACTGCAAACGGCCATTGGTGGACTGCGCGCGATCGAAATGCTGGCAGGTGAGCAGCTGCCGCGCATCTGCTGACACCTTAATTCACTCTGCAGCTTCGGCGTTTTGACTAGATAGGCCCGCTAAAAACTTCTCGTTTTCACGTTTTGCTCCCTAAAACAGTGTCCCAACCATTAAAACAATCTTACTAACGTAATCATTTCAAGCATATCGGAGCAAACATCGAATGCGAAGAAAATGGTACGCCTGATGCACAATGGACTACCGATCGTGTTCATCGTCCTGTTCCCGGACATTCACAAAAAAAGGAGTCTTATTATGCTCAAGCTTTCAGCTCTCATTGGTAGTTTGGCTTTCTTTGGCAGCAGTTGGTTTTCAGGCTTCACTATGCCTCGCTTTGTAAACGGCCCGGGAGACTACCTGATTATGCCCCTGATCAGTTACATCATGATCGTTTTGGCAGCCCAGGTGGCTACCAGGATTCTTCCGGAACGACAGAAATAAATTGCAGCGGGAACGGATCGATCGTACTTGTTTTTTTTAAATTCTGCTGGAGTCACGCCGATCTGGTCAGGGTTGGGTAGGATATAAAGAGAGGGAATGGATATTAATCCATTCCCTCTCGCCGTTAAAAAAGCAAATTATATTTGCTATCACTGTTTTATGGGGGACAATGTATTTAAAGGACAACGAGTTATCAGGCCTCTACGGAGGGTTCACAATGGATCGAGCCAAATTTGTTGAACACAAAGGCAAACAGGTTTTTGTCATGGACTGCAGAGAGGCCTCGCTAGCTGTAATGAATGAGGTCATCGAAGAATGTATCCTTCAGGTGCGCAAGCAACCGGAAAAATCAGTTCTGACCCTGACGATCTCAGGTGGCAGCGCCTTTAGCGGAGAGACCATCTCAAAACTCAAGGAAGTCGCTCGCGACAACACCCCCTACGTCAAAGCCGGAGCCATTGTCGGTGTGACCGGTCTGTACAAGGTCGTCTTTAATGCAGTCGCAATGTTCAGCAAGCGGCGGTTTTATCTCTTTGACACTGTTGACGAGGCGATGGATTTTTTAGCTGATTATTAGGATTGAGAACTTTTATTAAAAGGCATAAGGCCTGAAGCAGTATGCTTCAGGCCTTTTTTATTTGTAGCTTAAACGTTTCGAATAAAAGGTCTTCTGGCCCGCACCAGCCTATCTTTAAACCGGGGGCGAGTCCCCAGCGTGACAGTAGCCGAGTAAAGGCTAAAGCCAAACAACATGAATATAATAGATGTAACAGAAAAGGCCCAAAGCAATAAAGCTTCGAGCCTTTTCCGATCAAACTACTTCCCAACTTATTGAAACGTCAGCTTCAAATGCTCAGAAATCCGTCCCATACCGTAAAGGTTGGGTGTGGCTGTTTCAAGTTGATTACCATACAAGCTGAAGATGGACACGCCAAACAGGTACGATTTTCCTGAGGCAGGATCAAACTGCAGATCGTCATCATGGCCAGTGTTCAGGGCACGGGCAAATTCAACAACCCAGGTGCCGCCATTCCAGACACCCTTGGCATGGACATCGCCACGGCTGCCTTCCGGGGCCGCTGGAGGAAAAGCATCGACCAGGTGACCTTCGAACTCGCTCGTTTTGTAAGTTTCGTAAGGAGGCTTGCCGGCATCGCTCAATCGGCTCAGGTGGCGTTTCTTATCTGAGACACTGGTTTTTTCCGTACTCTTTTTTGAAGGAGTATCGGCCAGGATCTGGGTCTTGTCATCGGCAAAGCCGGCCGGGTTGGTGCGGTTCGCCTTCCAGTACCAGACGTCAGCACGGTAATTGTCATCAGAGAAATTGGACAGGTTAACGTCTTTATCCATCATGTTCCACTTGAAGATAAAAGTATCCTCACGGTGAGGTCCAGCCTCATACATTAAGCTTCCATCATTCCAGACCCAGGGCTTATGCAGAAAGTTCTCTGCGGCATCGGGGAACTGGACCAGAAAAAAAACCTTGTCGGCAGTATACACGGAACGGAGCAGGATCTTTTTCCCCGAAGCCGTATCTACAATGACCTGCGGTTTCACACTTTTCCATTCAGCATCCTGATCATGACCATCCAGAGTGGGCGCATTTTCCACCTTGACCGAATGGACTTCGGTCGCAGCCATGACATGGCCGGCCATTTGCAAGAGGAAAAACACGAGTGAAACGATCAATGCTTTTCTGAAAAATAGCATATTTGAATCTCCTTAAATTGTGTAGCCAAGAACACCCTTCTCACCTAAATCTTAATTAAATTGTTCGCGATAAGTGAGATGAGCATACCATATATTGCAAACAATAAGTGTTTAGAGACAGCACAAAAACCAACATTTTTATTTAAAAACCAGCAAAGACACTAAAAACAACGTCTCAAAAACCAACAAAAGGTATTTTTTTACATTTTTTTTACAACCGGAACCAACCTCACGTCCCCTGTTTTCGCTGTTTGCATGATTTTTTCTTTTAAAAACAGTATTTTACAAAAAACACCCTATTGACGAACCAATCAAATGGTCTTACCATCACTCTAAATTCAGATTGTACTCCGTAAATATAAGGACCACTGCGACACGAAAAAGAGGCAAAAGATGACCACCCTACCGCTACTCATGACCAAAGTTGTAAAACACGTTCATCATTATTTGCGTGAGATCTCTTACGATGACATGGCCCGGCAAGCCTCCGGCTGGATATCCGATGAAGCCAGAATCGAAACGAAAGTTCACAACTGTCAGCCGATCAGGCTTGATTTTGCAGTGCCAAAAAAGCATCGCCTTGCCTGGATCCGCCGTACTATCCAGCAACTGCCGCATTGATCTCGAACAGTCCATAAATTAAAAAAGGCGGTACCATTCTGGCACCGCCTTTTCCTTTCATGTCAAAGTTCCTGCAACACTAAAATCAACGACACATGTAACCGATTATTTCATCGATGAATTCGTTACCAAAACGCTGCAACTTGTGTTTGCCGATACCGTTTATTTCCAGCAGAGCCGTCTCATCAGTCGGCATCTTTGCCGCCATCTCCGCAAGGGTCGCGTCACCGAAAATCACATAAGGCGGGACCCCGGCTTCGTCAGCCAAACGCTTGCGTCTGATACGTAAAGCATCAAAAAGATCATCATCGTAATCAAAGTCACCAACCTGTGGACGACCTTTCTTCTGCAACGTTTTGACCCGGATACGCGGCTTGGCCAACACCAGTGTTTCCTCGCCACGTAATAACGGTCGAGCAGCCTCGGTCAATTTCAACACCGAATAGCTGGCGACATCCTGTACGAGATAGCCACGATGAATTAACTGCCGGAGCAGACCACTCCAGGCATCGGCGACTTTTTCTGCACCGATGCCGTAAGTGGAGAGCTTGTCGTGCTGCAAATCAAGCACACGTTGGGTCTGGGCACCTCGTAGCACATCAACCACGTGGCCGACACCAAAACGCTGGCCGACACGGAAGACACAGGAAAGAGCTTTTTGTGCATCGACCGTGGCATCATAGCTTTCCGGCGGGTTGAGACAAACATCACAGTTGCCGCAGTCTTCTTCGAGCCGTTCTCCGAAATAGCCGAGCAAAACCTTGCGACGGCAGGTCTGCGCCTCACCGAAGCCCACCATGGCCTGCAACTTGTGCAATTCGATACGCTTCTGCTCCGGGTTGTTGCCCTTCTCGATCAACCCACGGCTGATGGCAATGTCACCATAACCAAAGAGCAGCAAGGCTTCGGCAGGCAGGCTGTCACGCCCCGAGCGACCGGTCTCCTGGTAGTAACTCTCGATATTCTTCGGTAGATCGTAATGGACGACAAAGCGCACGTTCGGCTTGTCGATCCCCATACCGAAGGCGACCGTTGCCACGACGATTTCAATATCATCCCGCAGGAACATTTCCTGTACTTTTTTACGTTCCTTGCCACCCAGCCCGGCGTGGTAGGCCCGGGCCTTGATTCCGGCGGCGGCGAGGCGATCGGCGACCTCTTCAACACGCTTGCGCGAGAGGGCATAAATAATCCCGGCTTCGTGTTGATGGTCAGCCAGGAATTCCGTCAACTGATCAAAGGGTTTTTTCTTCTCGATCACCGTATAGCGAATATTTGGCCGGTCGAAGCCACTGACAAAGCATTGTGCTTGTTCCAGACCCAGTCGCTGCAACACGTCCTGGCGGGTCTGAGGATCAGCGGTTGCGGTCAGACCAACCATCGGCACCTCGGGGAAGAGGCGGCGTAACTGGCCGAGCTGGACATATTCTGGACGGAAATCGTGCCCCCACTGCGAGACACAGTGTGCCTCGTCAATGGCGAAGAGAGCGATAGTCATACTTTTGAGCCGATCAAGGAACTCTGTGCTTAGCAGACGCTCGGGTGCTACGTAAAGCAGGTCCAGATCGCCAGCATGCAATTGGCTAAGAACCTGGCGCGATTCTTCCGCCTTGAGCGAAGAGTTATAGAAGGCAGCACGCACACCGTTGACGACCAACGCGTCAACCTGGTCTTTCATCAGGGAGATCAGAGGCGATACGACGATAGCAACACCATCCCTGCGTAGCGCGGGGATCTGGTAGCAAAGGGACTTGCCGCCACCGGTCGGCATCAGCACGAAAGCGTCATGACCGTTGATCAGCGCTTCGACTATCTCTTCCTGATGGGGGCGGAAGTTGCTGTAGCCAAAGACCTCGTGCAAGGTCTGGCCGGAATCAGTTGAATATGACATGGGAAGAAGAGCCTCGTGAAGTGATGCAGCGCAGCTGCGCCGATAACATAACAATCAATATAATCAGTCGTCAGCATAACGCCATGACCATCTCCAAGCAAGACAGTTCTCGAGTTTCCGGGCATCAACGCACA
>CAZXBD010000335.1:0-23390 GCA_964638305.1 uncultured Geobacteraceae bacterium
GCGCAGGGCATCTTTGTAGGCGCGCATCAGTCGGCTCTGACCGATGGCTGCCGCTGCCTGCTTCAAAGGGAGGGGTATCGTATGGGGCTTGCCAACAATCCCCAGGTCTGCTTTGCCGGCAGCAACGGCTGCCGAAGAAACCAGAATGACCTCGTAACCTCGCTGGCGAAGTTGATGAACATCTTCGCAGAGGGTCGCAATACGGTCGAGATCAAGGCCGTCGCCATCGGAGATGACACCACTACCTATTTTAATCACCACTCGTTTGACATGTGCGAGAAGAATTGTACGCATTAGTTGTTTGTCTTGTCTGCTTGGAGGTTGTCGAGCCCTTTGCCTCAGCCCATTGGCTTTTTGTCAGGCCCCTGATGGAAACTATTGAAAAAACTCGAAAATTTTACCGCCCACTGTCGTGACTGTCAAGTTGGTCGGTTTGACGCATCCGGTCCAGTTCGCTAGCAATTGTTGTGACAAGCTCAGGGAGTCCTGCTCTGGTAACCGCCGAGATAGCCATTGTACGAAAGCCTCGGTCTTCGAAGATCGGTCGGAGCTCTTCTGTATGCTCGCGGACTTCGGTTATATCCTGCTTGGTGAAGACCACCAACATCGGTCGTTCACCTAATTCTTGATTATAGCGCTTGAGCTCTCGGTTGATCTTGTCAAAGTTTTCGACCGGGTCACCTTCCTGCAGGAAGGAAAGATCAACAAGGTGAAGAAAGAGGTCAGTGCGTTCGATATGCCTCAGGAAACGGACTCCCAGGCCCTGACCATCACTGGCTCCTTCAATCAGTCCGGGGATGTCGGCCATGACAAAGGAACGAAAATCGCCATGACGGACGACGCCGAGATTTGGTATCAGCGTCGTGAAGGGGTAGTCAGCAATCTTCGGGCGAGCAGCGGAGACACAGGAGATCAGCGTTGACTTGCCGGCATTGGGCAGGCCTACCAGGCCGACATCAGCCAGCAGCTTGAGCTGCAGACGCAGGGTTAGCTCATCTCCGGGCATTCCAGGTTGGGTGTGTCGGGGGGCTCGGTTGGTTGACGTCAGAAAGCGGGCATTGCCTCGACCGCCCTGGCCACCCTTGAGTAAAAGGAACCCCTGATCGGATTTGGTCAGATCAGCGAGCAGCTCACCGGTTTCGTCATCGTAGACAAGAGTGCCTGGTGGTACCTTGATGACCAGGTCTGCGCCGCTTTTGCCGTGCTTGTTCTTGCCCAGCCCCGGCATACCGTTTTTGGCTTTGAGGTGGTGCTTGTAGCGCAGGTCGAGGAGAGTCGTAATTGACATGTCCACTTCAAGCAGAACATCTCCTCCCCGCCCGCCATCGCCGCCATCCGGGCCGCCAAGCGGCACAAACTTTTCGCGCAGGAAGGAGAGACATCCTCGCCCGCCGTCACCGGCCTTGGCGTGTATTTTGACCTCATCGATGAATTTCATAGTAAGAATTGCGAAGTGCGAGACGAGATAAAGCTTTTCGCGCTTCTCACCCCGCGTTTCGCGCCTTATAAGAATTTAACATAAAAAACCCGAAGCTCACTAAAGAACCCCGGGTTATTTAAGTTGTTAGGAGTCTATCCTCAGGCGTAGACGCTGACTTTCTTGCGATCCTTGCCGAGACGCTCGAACTTGACCTTGCCTTCAACCAGGGCAAAGAGAGTGTAGTCCTTGCCGCAGCCGACATTGTTGCCGGGATGAATGGTCGTGCCGCGCTGACGAACCAGAATTGATCCGGCTGTCACCAGCTGGCCATCGTAACGTTTGACTCCGAGGCGTTTGCCTACGCTATCGCGGCCGTTACGTGAACTGCCGCCCGCTTTTTTATGAGCCATGATTCTACTCCTTAAGCTTCAATTTCCGTTATCTTGAGACGAGTGAGGGGCTGACGGTGGCCGTACTTCTTGCGATAGTTTTTACGCCGCTTCGATTTGAAGACCAAGATCTTTTTGTCTTTACCCTGCTCAACGATCTGCGCTTGGACTTTCGCATTAGGTAAGAGAGGTGTTCCGATTTTAACCTCTTCTCCGCCAACCATGAGGACTTCGTTCAGTTCGATGGTGTCACCCACCGCACCATCAAGTTTTTCGACCTTAAGAAGATCGCCTGCGGAAACTTTGTATTGCTTTCCTCCGGTTTTAATGACCGCGTACATAGCCTGTTCACCTCGCTTTCGCACCTTTGATTGCGGACTTGGTCCGCTCAGGAACTGGTACTTATACGTCTGTCGATGTAGACGTGTCAAGAAAAAAGCTATGAATTTGGGACCAAATTAACTAATCAGCCAACGATGATTTCGAACTGCTCTAGATGAAAACCCTGCCGTGCATTGATCGTGATCTGCTTTTCGAATTTTTTCTCCAGTTCCTCAATACCGTGTCGTTCATCATCGTAAAGGAGTGAAGCAATGTCCGGATGGACCAGCAAGGTCATGCGGTAGCCGGGGGCGGGGCCCATTTCGCGTTGTAGTTCCCTGAAGATTTCATAAACGGTCGTGGTGCGGCTTTTGACGTAACCTTTGCCATCGCAGTAAGGGCAGGCTTCACACAAGGTGCGGCCGATGCTTTCACGGACCCGCTTGCGGGTCATCTCTACTAGACCGAGTTCCGATATCTTGAGAATGTTGGTTTTCGACTTGTCATTTTTCAGGACTTCTTCAAGAGAGCCATGCACCTTTTCGCGGTGCGCTTCCTTCTCCATGTCGATGAAGTCGATGATGATAAGACCGCCGATATTGCGCAGACGCAACTGGAACGCGACCTCTTTGACCGCCTCCAGGTTGGTTTTGAGAATGGTGTCCTCAAGATTATGCTTGCCGACAAAACGGCCGGTATTGACGTCGACTGCGGTCAGTGCCTCGGTTTGCTCGATGATGATGTAGCCGCCACTCTTCAGCCAGACTTTACGTCCGAGTGCACGGGCAATTTCCACCTCGAGGCCAAAGCTGTCAAAAATCGGTTCACTGCCATGGTACTGTTCGACCGGAAAGCTGTGGCCAGGCATGAACGTGTTCAAGAACTGGCCGATCTTGTTGTACTCTTCGGGGTTGTCAACGACGATCCGCGAAACGTCCTCGGTCAAGATGTCGCGCAGCACTTTGCTGGTGACATCGAGATCCGAGTGAATCAAACAGGGTGCTCCTTTGCCCTCACTATGCTCACTGATATGTTCCCAGAGGTTGACCAGATAATCCATGTCGGCTTTAAGCTCTTCACCATCGCGACTTTCTGCCGCAGTGCGGACGATAAAGCCGGTCCCGGCCGGACGCATGACGTCTACCAGGTGTCGCAATCGTTCGCGTTCATCTTCATTCTCGATCCTCCGGGAGATGCCAACATGGTCGACCGTTGGCATATACACCAGATTGCGACCCGGTAGCGAAATGTGTGAGGTGATGCGCGCACCCTTGGTGCCGAGCGGTTCCTTGGCGACCTGGACCAGTATTTCTTGTCCCTCCTGCAGGAGCTCTTCGATCGGTGGCAACGGTGGCCGTTCTTCGCTGCTCTCTTCTCCGTACTTCTCGTGTCGGTGTCCGTCTTCAACGTAGTGCTCGACAGCTTCCATCTCATCGAGCACATCGGCAACATAGAGAAAGGCAGCTTTTTCCAGACCGATATCAACAAAGGCGGCCTGCATGCCGGGAAGCACCCGGATAACGCGACCACAGTAGATATTGCCAACGATGCCGAGTTCACGGTTGCGCTCAATGTAGAGCTCAGCAATGTGGCCGCTCTCCAACAACGATATCCTCGTCTCGTGGGACGTGGTGTTGATGACCAGTTCTTTGGTCATGGGCGGTCTCCTTAAATAAAAGTTAAAAGTTATATATGTCTAAAAAATTGAATTAATTTTTAATTCTAGTGTCGTTCCAAGCTCCTTGCGGAGTTTTTCCAGAAGCGCTCTGCGCGACAAACAGAGACCTCTTTTTGGTAAGCGTATATTAATCTACCAATGTCTTCGAATCTTTCAACTCAACGGCGGTTTTGAAAATGCCCAGGCTGCGAACCTTTTCAACGTCCATTTCCAGAAGGTAGGCTGCCAGAAAGAGGGGACTGCCTGAGTGCATTTCCATCCAGAGCTGGTTTTCCTCTCGCCCCAGGTCCGACACCCATGGGCGCAGGTCGAGGTCGGTGGCGCGGTGTTTTTTTACCCTGGTGGTCATGACCGTGTCCTGCTTGAGAAAGTCCTCTAGGCGGCCAGTGAGGGTTTCGCTGGTGTCTTCGGGGAGAGGCACCTTAAAGAGTGCCGTATGGATGCTGTCTGCCGGCGCTTTGCCTTTGCGTGGCCAGGTTTCGGCCTTGAGGACGCAAACCCCTTCGGGGAGTTCGCTATTAAGTCGCTCAAGGGCCTTTCCCGGTTCGCAGGGCAAGGTCAATTCCAGATCGATCAGCTCTGCTTCGCTGCTGACACCGAGCGGCAGGGCATCGCCAAAGCTGATCCGGGGCGCCGGGTGGAAGCCCGCCGAATATTTGACCGGTAGTCCAGCGCGGCGAACCGCGCGGTGAATCAGGGTCATGTATTCCAGGTGACTCAGGCTGGCCGCCCGCCCGGTTTTGGTCAGTGTCAGCCGCAGCTTCGGCAGCAAGACCGGTTCCGAAGCTTCTGTTTCCCCTTCAATCGACGGCAGTTTCTGTCGAGTGCCTTCCGTAAGACGTGGTTTGATCGTTTCAAAATCACAAAGCCCACAGTAACTGCACTGGCCGTTACGGCAATCTGGCGTAGCTTTGCCTAGCAAGGCAGCTTGGCGTTCACGCAGCAGAAAGTCTTTTGTGACTCCGGCGTCGATGTGATCCCACGGAAAGGTTTCTCCGGGCAGTCGCTGGCGCAGGTACCATGCCGGGTCGAGTCCGGTGGTAGCAAAAGCTTCCTGCCATAAATCCCAGCGAAAGTGCTCGCGCCAGCCATCAAAGCGACAGCCGCGCTTGACGGCCTCTTCCAGGACGTCGCCCAGACGGCGGTCACCACGGGCAAAGACACCTTCGAGGAACGAGAGCTCTGCCTCGTGCCATTTGAGGCGCAGACGCTTCTTTTTTAACGCGTCACGCAACGTTTGCTGGCGAGAGAGGGTCTCGTCGTAGCCGATTTGTGCATCCCATTGAAAGGGGGTGTGTGCCTTGGGAACAAAGGTCGAGACCGAGACGTTGACATCGGCGCCGCCCTGAGTGTCGCGGCCGGATTTTTTGACGCGGGCGGACAGGTCAACGAGGGCGGTAAGGTCATCTTCGGTCTCGGTTGGCAGGCCGATCATGAAATACAGCTTGATGATCCGCCAGCCGAGTTCAAACGCCGTGGTTGCGCTCTCGATCAGGTCCTCTTCGCAAATGCCCTTGTTGATGACCTGGCGCAGGCGCTCGCTACCAGCCTCGGGAGCGAGGGTGAAACCGGTTTTGCGTACCTTCTTGATTTCGTTCATCAACTCAGGGGTCAGGGAGCCGACGCGCAAGCTAGGCAACGAGATCGCCACACGCTGGTCGGCGTAGCATCCCATCATGTCCTGCATCAAGGTTTCGATAGCGCTGTAATCGCCGGTCGAAAGAGAAAGCAGAGACACTTCATCGTAGCCGGAGTGGCGCAGCATCTGGTCTGCAAGATCACGGATTGTCTCCGGTTGGCGCTCTCGCACCGGTCGATAAATGTAACCAGCCTGACAGAAACGACAGCCACGGGTGCAGCCACGCGCCACTTCGATGGCAACCCGATCGTGGATTGTTTGCAGGAAAGGCACGATCGGCTGTTTGGGGTAGGGAGCAGTGTCAAGATCAGCCAGAACCCGGCGACGCACTTTTGTTTGTTGCTGTGCCTTGGGCGTAATCGAAGCGATCCGGCCATCCTGTTGATATGTGACATCAAAGTGCGAGGGGACATAGACCCCCTCAATTGCCGCCAGGCGTTTCAACAAGGTCTTGCGGTTCTCTTTGGCGGCCTTGCTGGTGCGAACAGCAGCACAGAGTTCAAGGACAACCTCTTCACCGTCACCGATGACAGCACAATCGAAAAAGTCAGCGAGGGGTTCCGGGTTAAAAGCACAGGGTCCGCCCACGACGATCAATGGCGCTTCTTCTCCACGTTTGCTGGCCCGCATCGGCAGGCCGGACAGGTCGAGCATGGTCAGGACGTTCGAGTAGCAAAGTTCGTACTGCAGGGAGAAACCGATAATGTCGAAATCGGCCAGGTCACGGCCGCTCTCCAGAGAAGAGAGCAGCTTGCCATCACTGCGTAACTGGGCTTCGCGGTCCGGCCAGGGAGTGTAGGCCCTTTCTGCGGCAATCCAGGGGGTGCCGTTAAGGACCTGGTAAAGTATGGCCGAGCCGATATGGCTCATGCCGACCTCGTAAACATCGGGAAAAGCCATGGCGAAGGTGACGTCGACGGTTGACAGGTCTTTGGTGACGCTGCCGAGTTCTCCACCGAGGTAACGTGCCGGGCGTTTCAGTTCGTAAAGTGATGATTTCTGTACCATGTGGAATATATCTCAAAGCCGGAATCCGGCGGGTAGGTCTTGCTTGATTGTTGCGTAGTTACTTAAACAATCAAAATAGCATGATCTCTTTTCAGTGAACAAGTGGATTGAGAAGGTAGGTTGGTGTACTTGTGGAAAAATTCATAAGATCGCTGATCAAAGAAAAAGGCCCGGCTGCATAGCAGCCGGGCATAACAAGAGGCAAATCTGTTCAACTTCGTTGTTTAGAAGCGGTAGCCAACACCAAGGGTGCCGTAGTAAACCGAGCCACTTTCGTCTCCGTAGACATATTCCTCGTCGGAGTCAAAATCGCTGTAGGTGGCGCTGGCTGTTGCGTAGAGGCGATCTGAGAAGTTGTACGTACCTCCCACGCTGAGATCGATCTGGGTGTACTCGAGGTCCGAGTAGTTCTCAACCCGACCGATGCGACCTTCGAAGTCGCTGTAGAAGCCTGCCAAGGGAGTAGCAGGCGTTGCGGTAAAGGGTTGTGTCAAGCTGATGCTTTCCATGCCTGCTTCAGCATAGTTGTAGGTGATGCTGGCATTAACATTTAACTTCTCTGTAGCCTGATAATCGCTACCCAGGGAAAGAGTGTGAACGGTTGACTCATATTCGATATCGTCGCATGTAGAACCATACTGGCTCTGAATTTCGCCCGCTCAGCCATGGTACCAGCCGACGCACATCTGGTTCTCCGTTTCCTGTTTGTTGAAGTTGTACGCCATGGTTAAGCTGAGGTCGTTAATCGGTGCCCACCAGGCGGTGACGCCGGGAGAGAAGGAGGTCTTCTCGTAGGTGTTCATGTTCAGGTCGTTCTCTTCGTAACGGTAACGATTGTAGACTGTGACCGAATAGCGCGAAGAGGGTGCCCAGGTCGCCGAAAGCTTGATCTCGTTAACCTCTTCCGGCCGGTTGGTAGCTTGAGCTTCCCGCAAAGTGTAGTAGTCAGTGCCGTACCAGAGCTTCTGGTCCGCAGGGAGAGCTGAACTCCAAGAGAAGCTCTCGTCGGTAGGCCCTTTGTTGCCATGCTCATGCATGAACGCATCATCAATATTTTTATACGTATAGCTTGCGCGTGCATTGATGGTGTTGGTCGGACGGAAGCGCACCGAGGCTTTCAGTGTGTTAATTTCGGTGTCCTGTGCCTCATCGATATCACGATCGATATCTTCATACTCATAGCCAAGGCGCATGCTGGTGGTGCGGTTGAAACGATAGTATGCGTTTAGGCCAAGGGTGGTGATGTCGCGGGCTTCTTCCGACTCGTAAGTTGTCCGCGCCGTTGACGCCGCAACATCTGCGCCGGCAGCGTTGACAAAGGTGAGCGTATTGTTGCTCGAGTCAATCTCTTCCTTGCGGCCATAACCGGACAGCTTCCAGTTGCCGAGCCTGGTTGAAGCGCGCATGCTGTAGGAGTCGTAGTCGGTTGAGATATGACCTTTGCTCAAGTAGAGGTTGTCAACATCGTTGCTCTTGTCACTCTCAATCTCAGAGTGGACGTAGGTGCTGCTGATGACCGTGTCGTCGGCAAGGTCATACCGGGCTTTCAGGGTGTGACTGTCCTTCTCGGAGTCCGGTGTCGTGTCGTAGCTGTAGGAATCGCCTGCGTAGTTCAGCCGGCCATTAAATGAGCCTGGACCACCGGGTGTGGGGAAGGTCGGGAAGCCGCCTGGAAACGGTTTGCCCTGCTCGAGATATTCACGAGACAGTTCTTTTGAGTCGTCATCGAAATCACGGGTCAGATACTCGTAATCAACCGTCAGCATACCAAATTTACCGGTTGCACCAATGGTCAGGTCGGTTGTGGTCTCGTCGACGCTCTTGGCAGAGCCTTCTACGTGACAGGCTGTGCAGTGGCTCATGCCAATTGCCTGCTCTGTTCCTTCGCGTTGCTCCTCACGAAAACCAGTTTTAAGGACAACGTTAGGGAGGTCTGGAATGGCAACTTCGCCTTTGATCTCCAGTTCACGATGGATTATGTAGAAGTCTGTGCCGGGGACGAGGTCCTCGCTGTAGACCGCCGGGTTGGCGCTTGATGGGGAAAAGGTCCCCGCCTGGTTTTTCATCGTGGCACGCATGTAATCGAGTTGGTCATGAGACAGCCAATGCTTGAAAGTATCGTAGCTGCCATCAACCCTGATAATGCGCTTGTAGTCAGCTTCCAGGTCGTACGACTGGTCCCGGTTGCTCATGGCTTTGACATCCAGGTCGAGGTTGATGTCATCGTTGTTTGCTTTGATATGGGCTTTCAGGTACGGGTTGACCCCGTCGTCATCCCGAGGCGTTGAGTATTCGTTGACTTTGTTGACTTCATCGTCAACCGCCATGCCGACAGCTCCCACTTCGACGGAGCTGGAGAACTCTTCGCCTTCTTCCGATGCAATGACAGCGGAAGGGGCAAAGAATGCCAGCAGGACGGCAATCAGAAGCCATGTGTATTTGTACTTCATTTAATAGCCTCCTTGGTTATCGTGTGAGAGAGCCGCCTGCGGTTGGCCACTGTGTCTCAGTCGGTGCTCCCTGGCTTGGCAGGTCGCTGCCATGGTGCTTGGAATGGCAGGACGTACACTTGGTCAGGAATGCTTTTTGCCAGCCTTCTGCACCGTGGGGGTTGGTGTAGGTCGTGCCAGCTGAATCAATATCAGTGACTTCTACGCCAACCGGTTGGCCGGTACGCAAGGCATGAAAATGCCCTTCGTGGCATTGCAGGCAAAGGAAAGGTTCGTTCTGCATCAGCAGGTTGTCAGACACGGTGCCGTGTGGGTCGTGGCAAGTCGTGCAGCTCTCGGTAACCGGGGCATGTTCGAAAACGAACGGTCCCTGGTAGCGGGAGTGACACTTAAGGCACAGGTCGTTGGTGCGCTCATCTGTGGCCAGGCTATCTGCGCCTTCGCCGTGAGGATTGTGACAATCGCTGCAATTCATCTTGCCTTCCTTGATCGGGTGATGGGAAGGGAAGTTGGCTTTTGCTTGCTGTTCCTGATGGCAGCTGTAGCAGAGCTCGGGGTCTTGCTGCTTAAGAGCCGTTTTGCCGCCGGCATGAACAGAGTGACAATCAGTGCAACCCACGTCGGTCAACGCATGCTCGCTGTGAGTCCAGTCCATCAGGTCGCCATTGGAGTGACATTTGACGCAGATCGCAGCCGATTCTTCCGGAAGGAGTTCGCCAAACTTGAGAATCTTGTCGCCGTCCGAGTCGACATGCAGGCTGCCGCCGCCATGACAGGCTTCGCACCCTGAGGTGCCACCCATATACTCGAATCCGGCCAGACGCGAGTGAACCCCTGCGTCCATACCTTCGTGACATTCTGCGCAGGCCTCCTGGCCTACTGCAGTTGCGCCATCTATTGCTGGTAGTGTCAATTGCTTCTCCCTGATCGCTCCGGTGGCACATGCCCCCAAAAGCAGTAACAGGGGAAGGAGCTTGACCAGCCAGGGCGCCCTGGATAGTGATACCTTCCTATACATGATTTCTCCTTTCCACATTGAATGCCTCTGAAAAACTCAAAAAAATACTGACCCGGCTATGACCTCCTGCTTTTACCTCCTTAAGTTCTCTTTGCCGGAAAGGTTGTAAACAGCCTGATTTAGATAGTGGGAATCAGTTGTATAATATTGACCTTTGGTGCTAGGGTAAAACGAATCATTTTAATGACTTCCATAAGTAAAATTTATAGTCTTTAATGTTATATATGGATTGTTAAATGGAAACGCGTTACCTCAACACTCTGGTTGCTGTTGTCGAAGTAGGAACTTTCTCTAAGGCCGCAGAATTGCTGCATATTACTCAGTCAGCTGTGTCGCAGAGGATTAAGTTCCTGGAGGAGCATTTCGGTCAGCAATTACTTGATCGTTCCGGACAGAGGCTTGCTTTGACCACTTCTGGGCAGGTGGTTTTTTCCAAGGCAAAAGATATCCTCGATAAAGAGAAGGAGTTGCTGAACTGTCTTCAGGATTCCGCAGCAAAAAAACGGCTCTCTCTCTGCTGCACTCCAACCTTTGGTATGGCCTACCTGCCCCAGGTTTTGAGCGACTTTCTGCGAGTACATTCTGATCTGAGCGACCTTAAGTTCGTTTTTCAGCAACCGGCGGAGGCCTTGCAGGGGCTACGTAACGAAGAGTTCGATATGGTCGTGATCGAGCACCGTCTGGACCTTGATTTTAGTGGTTTTGACCATTTCTCAATGCCCGACGACGAAATGTTGGTGGTTGCCTCCGCTACCTCTGGTCTCCCTGTCGTTGATGGTGTCATCAAGCCAGAAGCCCTCAAAGGTTCGAGACTTTTTGCCCGTCGCGATGGGTGCAGTTCCAAGGAGTTGATGCGTCAGAACCTGTTGGCACTCGGTCACGGTTTCGATGATTTTGGTAGTATCGTTGTCTCTGATGACCTGCGTTTTACGATCCAATCAGTTCTGGCTGGCGACGGGATAGCCTATGTCTCGCAGTCTTTGGTCAGTAGTTACCTGGCGTCAGGGGAGTTGGTCGGTTTGCGTGTCGAAGGCTTTGAACATCGTCGTGGCCGCAGTGTGCTGATGTTGCCGCAGAAGAGTGGAGATGCTCTGCTGAAAGAGCTCCTGGAAAGTGTTTTTGCCGTGGTCTCGCCTTTCTGGCGGCCACAAATGGTGAATAATGCGGGGCAGGGCGGATGACGGCTTTCTTTTGACTAATGTCCGCGACAGAGTTGACAGCCTTTTAAGCTGCGGGCTTTGTTGTGATTTTCTGTGACGAGGGTTTATGGATAAACTATTTAAGGGTGTTGCCAGGTTCCGTGAGGAGGATTTCGAGGCTCACAAGGAGCTTTTCCAATCTTTGGGGCGTGTTCAGAAACCGCATACCCTCTTTATAGGTTGTGCTGATTCGCGTGTTGTTCCGGACCTGATCACCCGTACCATGCCTGGTGAGCTTTTTACCGTGCGCAATGTCGCCAATATTGTGCCGCCATTCCGGCACACGGAAGAGTATGTTGGTACGACCTCTTCCATCGAGTATGCCGTACAGGCGCTTGAGGTCGAAAATATAGTCGTCTGCGGGCACTCCAATTGTGGCGGTTGTGCTGCCATGAATCAGTCGGAAGAAGAGTTGGCTCATCTGCCGAACGTGCGCCGCTGGTTGGCAATCTCCAAGGAGGTGCGCGGTCGGGTCGATCAGCAGATGGGTTCCGGGTCGGAAAAGAAGCGCGAGTGGTTGACCGAGCAGATCAACATTCTTGTGCAGATGCGCAACCTCCTGACCTACCCTTATGTGAAGGAACGTTATCGGCAAGGACGTTTAAAAATCTATGGCTGGTACTATATTATTGAGACGGGTGAAATCTTCAACTTCAACGATCAGACTGAAGCTTTTGAATTGGTAACTGACCGCTAAGGTCAGTCCTGTTCCGGGTCTTTCGTGCCGCTCCAGACCGGATCCCAGCCGAACTGTCGGCGCAAGCGTTCTTCGGGAACCTGTTCCAAAAATTCCTCCTCAGTGAAAGAATACCGGTACCCCTTGCAATATTCGCACAGTATCTCGTGGGCTGCGTTGATCTTGTGGATGGTTTCCGGGTCTCTGTCGCCACAATGATCTGGGTGGTGTTTCTTGACAAGTTCGCGATGGCGAACTTTGATCTGTCTCAAGGTTGCTCTCTCCCCTAAGCCAAACAGCTCAATTGCCTTGCTGAGATCCTGGTAGACCATTTTTTTCTCCTGTGAGATTTTCCTGTTGATTTTATAATTAAAACAGAAAATCAGTTGTTATTACAAGATGTAAGAGGCGCTCAGTATTGACCGAAGCTGCTGTAGTTGAGACGTTGTTTTACTAAATAATGTAATAAATACCTTGTGTATTATAGAAAGGAGGGTATGCTTCTGCTGTCTTTAGTCTTAAATTTAAGGAGGCGCTCATGGAAGATCTCTGGCGTATTAAAGGGGCTGCTGTCGACATGAAGGATCTGGCCGATCTGGCTGAATATCATCGTTTCCTTGACCGTTTCGAGGGTGATGAGGTCGACGACCACAAGAGTAACCTTTTGTACGGTGACGCCTTGTTTGGTCCTGCCGGTTACAAAAACCGTAGCAAGTAGTTTTTTCGTGGAGCTCTTTCTTTTTCTGCTTCAAGTTGCTTCTGTTAAATAAGTCTTCTCTCCTCCTTAAGTGTGATCTTTGAACCTTTTCGCTTGTCGATCAAGTCTTTTTGTTTTGATCGGTGCCGCGTAAGGCTTGCGCCAGTGTTCTCCCCTATGCTAAAAAAATCAAGACTGAATTCTCAAAAACTACTGTATTTAGGGAGAGCCTCAAGCTCATGGATTTACAAATTCTACCCCTCGAAAAACAAAAGCCGCGCATTAATGACGAAAGTGAACTGACTTTCGGTAAGCAGTTCACCGATCGCATGTTTGTGATGAACTACAAGGCCGGGAGGGGTTGGCACGATGCTCGTGTCCAGCCGTACCAGTCTTTCTCACTCGATCCTGCGGCAATGGTGTTGCACTACGCGCAGGAGATATTCGAAGGTCTCAAGGCTTTCCGGCGTCCGGATGGTGAGATTGCCCTGTTTCGGCCGATGGATAATTTCCGTCGTTTCAACCACAGCGCCCGGCGTATGTGTATGCCCGAGGTCGATGAGGCTTTTATGCTGAAGGCCTTGAAAGAACTGATCCGACTCGAAGCGGACTGGGTACCCCGAAGCGAGGGAACCAGCCTCTATATAAGGCCGGCCATGATTGCTTCCGAGCCGATGCTGGGTGTTCGCCCGGCGGAAGAATATCTTTGCTATATTATCGTTTGCCCTGTCGGGGCCTATTACAAGGGGGGGCTGGCCCCGGTCAAAATCTGGATCTCTGACAACTATGTGCGCGCCGCGCACGGTGGTACAGGAGAAGTAAAGACCGGTGGCAACTATGCTGCGAGTTTGTATGCGGCGCGTGAGGCCGCAGAGAAGGGTTATGACCAGGTCCTATGGCTTGATGCGAAAGAAAAGAAGTACGTCGAGGAGGTCGGCAGTATGAATCTCTGCTTTGTCTCTGGTGGAAAGCTGGTGACTTCGCCGCTGCACGGTACGATCCTGGACGGTATTACCCGCAGGTCGGTTCTGGAGTTGGCCCGGTATAATGGTCTGGAGGTTGAGGAGCGAGCACTGTCGGTTGAGGAAATTTTTGCCGGGGCCGAAGACGGCACTATCACGGAAGCCTTTGGTACCGGCACCGCCGTTGTGATCTCGCCTGTCGGGCAATTCACTTACAAAGATCGTACTGTGGTGCTGGGAGACGGCAAGACAACAGGCAAGGTAACGCAAGAGTTATACGACACCTTGACGGACATCCAGTATGGCCGTATGCCGGATCCCCATGGCTGGGTAGAGTTGCTCTGACCTCCGCCCGCATAAGGAAGTAACGACGCCCCTTGTGGTCTGCAAGGGGCGTCGTTGTGTGTTTGTGGTACTCTTTTTGAGTAGATATGTACTCTATTGATCAAGGCTAGTTTCGATTTTTGTTTTTAGTCGCGGTTCTGCTAAGAATACATTCTTTTTAATCCCTAGTTATTCCAAGTGTTTGATTATGCATTGTGATGGCTGTCACGATTTTGCACATATATGGCATGTCGCTTGCTCTAATTATGCGCCCGCGTTGCTCTGTTGATATACGGGGCAAACGTCTATGATTCTCAGGAGGTGTTCTTATGTGTCGAATCGGCGCAATTAAAAGTTCAAATTACGTCCATCCCAGCCAGGCGCTGAGGTTGATGGAATCACAGCAGAAAGGGCATGACAACTCAGGCTTCGCCATGGTCATGCACGATCTCGGTGGTATTTTCGAAAATTACAAACACCTGCCGACACTCTCCATGGCATGTACAGATGAAGGTCTGAAGCTCGCTGAAGACATGTTGCACGAGGCAGGTTTTCAGCGCGTCATGCAGTGGGTTCCGGAAACCGACCCACAGCCCGGCCTTGATATTCATGCCATGCCGAATTATGTCTTCGAAACTTTCGATTACCCGCGTTACTTCCGCAATGGCGAACAGAAGGACAAAGAGGAGCTGCTGCTCGATATGCGGCTCAAGTTGCGTGAAGCGCTTGAAGAGAATGAGCAGGGCTTTGTCTATTCTTTCTGGCCCGATGTCGTCACCCTCAAAGAGATCGGTGATCCCCGTGACATTGGTACTTTCTTCAAACTCTGGACACCAGACGACAAGTTCACTGCCAAGGTTATCACTGCCCAGTGTCGCCAGAATACCAACTACGATATTGTCCGTTACGCGGCACATCCCTTCTTCATGCAGGGTTATACCGCTTTGGCCAATGGCGAGAACACTTTTTACCTGAAGAATGTCGAAGCCCAGCGCAAGCTGCATCGCGGCTACATCGGCTTTGAATCTGATTCCCAGTGTTTCCTCTACACGTTGCACTATGTGCATCGCGAATTGCGTTGGCCCCTGCGCTATTACAAGCACGTAGTGACGCCTCTGCCTTTCGGTGATCTGGAGCGGCGCGAGGACAAGGAGCAGCTTCTGGCATTGCGACAGTCTCTGGCCCATCTGGAGATCAATGGCCCTAACACCATCATCGGTGTGCTGCCCGACTTCACCATGTTTACTTGCTGTGATGCCAAAAAGTTGCGTCCTGTTGTTGTTGGTCGTACCGACGATACCGTGGTTATCTCCTCCGAAGTTTGCGGTATCAACGACATCCTCCCCGACCGCGACTGGGAGACCGACATCTATCCTCACGAACGTGAGATCGTGGCGATTGACAACGACCTGGAGGTGCAGCGATGGAGACAATGAGAGTCCAGCATGTCACGCCGAATGACATGCCCTGGAAAATCAAGTATGACGCCAGCCGCTGTACTTTGTGCGGTTCCTGTGTCTCAGCATGTTCCTTCCGCGCCATCGGGGCCAAGGTAGAGCGTCGCCGCATGGTCTTCTCCGAAGGCGAGATGCCTGATCCGCAACAACGCTTTTCGGCTGTCCCGGTCATCCGTCAGGTCAAGGACGTACAGCACTACTGTCGTGGTTGCGGTATCTGCGAAAAAGTCTGCCCCAACGATGCCATAGCCCCAGAGCGTAACCAGGACACCCGGCATCCGATCATCACTCGCTGCCTCGGTGGCGATTCGATCAAGCGTGGTGGGCGCAAAAACCTTGAATCGTCGGTGCGTACCCTCGATAAGATGCGCGTCGGTCGTATCTCGCAGATGACTGACCCGAGCCTCGATGCCCAACGTCATACCTTCGACCTGCTTGCGCCCTTTGGTCGCATCCTGCCGGCTCAGACCCTGCCGTTCAGCGTCGATGATCAGAACAATCTGCAGGTGGAAGGCAATATGCCGCCGGTACGCTGGATTTACCCTGTGGTTATCGGTGACATGTCAATCGGTGCCCTTTCCTGGAGGATGTGGGAAGCAGTTGCCATGGCTGTTGCCTACCTCAACGAAGAGTGTGGTATGCCGGTGCGTATGTGCTCCGGTGAGGGCGGTGTTCCTGTTCGTCTGCTCAAGAGCAAGTACCTCAAGTACATGATCCTGCAGATTGCTTCGGGGCACTTCGGCTGGAACCGGATCGCCAAGGCAATGCCGCATATGGTAGAAGACCCGGCTGGGATTCTGATCAAGATCGGACAGGGTGCAAAGCCTGGCGACGGCGGTCTGCTTCAGGCTGGCAAGGTGGCCGACCACATACAGGCCATCCGTGGTGTGCCCAAGGCCGACCTGCTCTCACCTCCGAACCACCAGGGCCTCTACTCCATTGAAGAGAGCGTACAGAAGATGTTCCTCTCGTTCAACTCGGCCTTCAAGTTCCGTGTGCCGGTTGCCATCAAGGTGGCGGCTTCGGCAACTTCTGTCAGTGTCTTCAATAATCTGGTGCGAGACCCCTATAATATCGTCGGTGGTTTCTTCCTCGACGGTATTGATGGCGGGACAGGTGCGGCGCACGAGGTTTCCCTCGACCATACCGGTCACCCGATCGTGTCCAAGTTGCGCGATTGTTATCAGGCGGCTACGGCGCAGGGTCGGCAGGGCCAGATTCCACTCTGGGCTGCCGGAGGCCTCGGCAAAACCGGTGACCTTGCTGCCGATGCATTCAAAATGATGTGCCTCGGTGCCAACGGCGTCTTTACCGGCAAATTGATTCTGCAGATGGCTGGTTGTGTCGGCAACGACATGGGCCGATGTAATGCCTGCAACACAGGTCTTTGTCCGGTTGGCATCACCACCCAGGAATCGGCGCTGGTTCATCGACTCGATGTGGACCGTGTTGCCGAGAATATCGTCAATTACTTTCTGGCTATGGATACCGAATTCAAGAAGCTGATGGCTCCGATCGGCAACTCGTCGTTGCCGGTGGGACGTTCCGACGCCCTGGTTTCGACCGACAAAGCAGTCGCAGACAGATTGGATATCCAGTACGTTTGTTAATTAGAGAAGCGAGATGCGAAGCGCGAAGTGAGAGAAGACAATTAAAAGGTTTCTCTCGCTTCGCGCCTCTCGCCTCACACTTCTCCTTTTGAGGTTTTAATATGGCAGCAATCATTTCAGGTTATGATGCAAATCAACGCCGCATCTCAACCCAGGCGCTCCTGCAGCAGATCTACCGCTCGCTGGAACAGGGTGAGACGGAATTCGAGATAACTTCCTCAGGTCATCACAATATTGGCGGCCCGCTCTGGACTGATGACGGCACTCCGCTTAAATTCCGGGTCAAGAACCCAGGACAGCGTGTTGGCTCGTTCGGCCTGGAAGGAACCGAGATTATCGTCGAAGGATCAGCTCCTGCCGACGCCGGCTGGCTCAACGCCGGTGCTGAACTGACGATTCTAGGCGATGGCGGCGACACTACGGCACACTGTGCCGCGAGCGGCAAGATCTATGTTGCCGGTCGTGTCGGTACCCGTTCCGGTTCGCTGATGAAGCACGATCCGGCTTACGATAACCCTGAGTTCTGGATTCTCAAGAACACCGGCTCCTT
Organism: uncultured Geobacteraceae bacterium; assembly: GCA_964638305.1. Classification (GTDB taxonomy): domain Bacteria; phylum Desulfobacterota; class Desulfuromonadia; order Desulfuromonadales; family BM103; genus M0040. The sequence goes on from CAZXBD010000335.1 coordinate 17,399, forward strand.
TTCCTTTGAGTTTATGGGAGGCGGTATCGGTGTTGTTTGCGGCTACGGTCGTGAGGATCTGCCATCGATCCTTGGTGATCGTTCCTGCATGGGAATGGTTGGCGGAACTATCTATGTCCGAGGTTCGGTCGAAGGGCTCTCCGATGATGTCTGGGTGCTTGGTCTAGATGATGCCGACAAATCTTTTTTGCAAGAGAACATGCCGGTCTTCCTTGGCAGAATCGGTCGGCCTCAACTTGAGAAAGAGCTGACAGACTTCTCGCAATGGCAGAAGATTGTCGCCAAAACCTACAAAGAGCGCAATGTTCGCTCGCGCGTCACCATGCGAGAGTTCCGTAATCAGAAGTGGGTTGCGGATGGCGGTATCTTTGCTGACGTAGTCAAGGACGACTACGCCCACGTGGCCGGACTGGTCAATGCTGGAGATGATCGCATCAAGATTCCGCACTGGCAGGACAAGCGCTTCGGTGCGCCGTGCCAGGTGGCCTGTCCGTCAAATATCCCGACCCAGGACCGTATTAACCTGCTCCGTCAGGGCAAATTTGATGAAGCCCTCGCGTTGGTACTCAAATACTCACCATTTCCGGCCAGTGTTTGTGGTGAAGTTTGTCCGAACCTCTGTATGGATGCCTGTAGTCGTCGCTACATCGACAAGCCGGTTGCCATGAAAGAACTTGGCCGTTTGTCGCGCAATGTTCCTGCACCCGAATTGAAGGCCGATACCGGCAAAAATGTCTCGGTCATTGGTGGCGGTCCCGGCGGCCTGGCTGCGGCCTGGCAACTGCGTCTGCTCGGTCACTCCGTGACCGTTTACGAAGCCGACCAAGAGATTGGCGGTAAGTTGCGTCAGGTTATCCCGACCGAACGCCTGCCGGCTGATTCGCTCGATTCAGAGATTCAGCGAATCAAAGATGTCGGTATTACTGTCAAGAACAGCACCAAAGTAGATACTGAACTGTTCGCCAGTATCCAGAAGGACAGTGACGCTGTTGTCGTGGCTTCAGGTGCGCATAACGCCGTGGTGATTCCTTTTCCGGGGCACGAGTTGCTGACCAAGGGTCTCGACTTCCTCAAGGATGTCAACGCTGGCAAGAAACCGAAGGTTGGCAAGCGAGTTATTGTTATCGGTGCTGGCAACGCTGGCATGGATGTCTGCCTCGGGGCTTATGCCATGGGGGCTGAGAAGGTGTTATCAATCGATATACAGCGTCCTGCTGCATACAAACACGAGATAGATAGCGTCAAGGCTCTTGGCGGCGAGATTCGTTGGCCGGTTTTCACCGAGAAAGTCACTGCAGAAGGCCTATTGACCAAGGACGGTGAACTGATTGAAGCTGACGAGGTGATCATTGCCATCGGTGAGCGCCCGGACCTCTCTTACGTGCCACGTGAATGGCTGACCGACCGCGGTATGATGGATGTTGATGCCTGCAATCAGGTGGTCAAGGCCAAGGGTGTATTCTCTATCGGCGACACCGTAGAGCCCGGTTTGCTGACCCACGCTATTGGTGGTGGGCAGGAAGCCGCTCTGCAGATTGATGACTACCTGGCCGGCAAGGAACTCGAACCGCTCATAAAACCTGAGATGATTAACCAGAGCTGTTTATCGAAGGAGCTCTTCAAACCGCGCAATCGTGGCAAATTCTGTGTCACGGATGCCAAAGACGAAACTCTACGCTGTCTCTCCTGCGGCACCTGCCGCGATTGCACCATGTGTCTCGAAGCCTGTCCTGAAGGCGCGATCAGTCGCGTCGAAAAGGAAGACGGGACCTTCGAGTACGTCTCTGACGACGCTGTCTGTATCGGTTGCAGCGTTTGCGCGGGCATCTGTCCCTGCGGTGTCTGGGCGATGGAGATTACCGTATAATTTTTGTCACCGGTTTACGAAGCTTTATAACACGACGAGAAAAGGCCACCCGGATGAGGGTGGCCTTTTGATGTAAATCGAGAGTTTTAAAGTACGCCGCCGGCTTTTTTATCAACAATGCTTTGGAATTTCTTCCCGCTGATAGAAAATCTTTCGTGGGTTCCTTTCCCGATTACGTCTTGTTCATCTCTGGCCACAATCGACCATTTGGTCCTCGAACCAGCAACCTCCAACAGGGTTACTTCAACTTCCACTTGCATTCCTGGCGGAGTGGCTGCCGAATGGGTTACGCAGATATTGGTCCCGAGACTGATTTCGTCATCTTCCATGTGTGGTTGTAATGCCTCCATACAGGCCCACTCCATAAGACCGATCATGAATGCAGTAGCAAACACGGGGGGCATTGCCTGAAAAAGTTCTGATTCCTGGAAAACATGGGGAACCGTTTTTTCTGTTGGGACCTGGTAACGATGGGTGAATACTATGCCGCTCTTTAGAGTTTCCTTCATATAGAGCTCCTCTGTGCAGTTGAAGTTTGTCCCTTATACATTGACAAGCCTAGCGTGTTTTTAGCATCTATTCAACTAACCTGGGCACCTCTAAAAATTGTGTGATGATAAAAAAGAGACCTGTCACCTTTGACCTCTGTTTGTGTCTTGGTAAAGTTCAAATAGGTTTATTGATTGTTTTCCGTCTACAGGTTGTCTTTCTTGACTGAAACGGCAACATGTTATTAGTCAATCGTCTGTGGACACCGGTATGATGCTGACCCAAGGGTCAGTGGGGAACTCAAAAGAGAGAGAATCTTCCGTGTATACAAAAAACATTCTTTTCATGTATTCGAAAAACATTTTGATTGTCGATGACATGCCTCTTTTCCTGAAGATGGCCGAGGATGTTTTTCGTCGTGAACAAGTAGATATTATGAAAGCGAATTGCGGTCCAGAAGCCGTAGAGATCATAAAAGAAGAGAATCCCGATCTGGTATTCATGTCTCTGGATATGGATGGAGGAAATGGTGACGACGCATGCAGGGCGATCAAAAATGATGACGATCTAAAGACAACACCAATCATTCTGTTGACAAAGGGTGACAACCCAGACGAGGTAGAACGTTGTCGAGAAGCAGGATGTGATGATTTCATCTGTGAACCTATTACAAGGGAAATTTTGCTGAATACGAGCAGCAAGTTTGTTAAATTTCCTCGTTGGTCGGGGAAAAGGGCCAAAATCGATGCCCATGTAAGATGCGGAACAACTGCTGGGGGTCATTTTGAAGGGGCGCTGTCTGATATTTCTGTAGGTGGAGCCTTTTTGGAATCAGAAGACGTTAGACCCGTTGGCTCGGAACTCCATCTCAACTTCAGTCTTAAAGAGGATTTGCCTCCGATTGTATGCAAGGGTCGTGTTGCATGGACCAACAGAAAAAAAAATCTGAAAAAAAGTTATGCATTACCAGGAATGGGCATCGAATTCACTGATATTAAAAAGCTGGATATATTGTCAGTCCAGTCATTTGTCTCAAAAGGTTTGTGACTCAATTTCCCAAAAACCGATTTTGTCCTTTAAGGTTAAATACCACTGCTTATGTGATACTCGCTACTTTAACCTTGCCGCTGGATTGCTATAAGGCGCAGGCTTTCTATGTGAGCGTATCCTTGTGCAGCTCTTGGCCTCTACATGATTGATCCTGCAAGCTCTTCGCCTTTACAAAAAAGCCACAACCTTACCTAAAAATTATTAGGATAATTTTAGCTGATTGTGTTATACACGCACTTAAGAATTTTGAAAAAGCCAACCCTGTCGTGAGACAGGTACGGAAAGCTACGGGTCTTTAAGTAAAGATGGCTGGGCTGCCAAAATGATCTTTGGCAGCCCAGCCTTTTTGTTTAAAGTTGGTGACTTGCTTTGGCTTGATGACTATTGAATGACACCCACAAGATTGTGGGAAAATGATTTCTGGGTTTTGATACAAGGGTTGTGGAGCCTTGCATTATTTCTGAATCCCATTCGTCTACCTCCGCATTGTAGAATGGGGCCCCCAAGCTCGAAAGAGCTTGGGGGCATTTTCTGTTATCTGCCACATGTGCCTGTACTTTTCCTGCTCTAATGACTAGATACCAAAATAGAGAAGTCCTCTTCTATGCTAAATAACTAACCCATTAAAACAAAAACGCCGCCGGATCATAAGTCATCCGACGACGTTTTCGGTTCTCTCGATTGTGATCCCTCAGCTCTTGGTGATGAGCTTTGTTAATTCTTCACTCTCAGGTTTGACCAGCGCCTTGACACGCTCTGAGTTGACGCGTGCCACGATGATCTGACCGACTTCAGTCTGGATGTCTTCGTAGAGGCCGAGGCCGAGCATTCCTTCTGCCTGCCTCTGGTTGTCGTCGGTAGGGGTGACATAGTGCACGGTGTCGACCTTGTAGCGGTGAATCAAAAACAGGGAAACCAGCGTCATCAGACGTTTCTGGCGGAAATCTTCGCTGAAGGTGTTCTGGTCACGGATCGACAGCATGTTGCGGTCGCGACGGTCCTGCAGCGTGGCAAAGATGATGTTGGCTGTCTTGTTGTTGCTCCCGTCGACGAGGGTCAGTTCCAATAATTCCGAACCGGCAATGTGTGGTTTGAGCACGACCCTGAGCTTCGCATCCAGTTTGTAGTGAGCTGTCCATTTTTTGAGCCAGTCAGCGAGACGCTTCGGTGGGACCTCTGTCTCGATCAGGTGTTGGAACTGCGTGGAGCCCTTGCCCATGGCCTTCGTGGTGGCGGTGCCGCCGGACGCCGCCATCAGACCGGCATCCGAGCGTGGTCCGCCGACGTAGGTCTGCGGGGTCTTAAACGGAGAATCGATCAGTCTCAGCTTGCGTTGCAGGCGGGCCAGGGCAAGCATGCCATCTTCCTTGAGGGCAGTGGCGAACTCGTCTCCTGCCAGGCCATCGACCTGATGGCCGCCGTAGGTGATGAAGTTGAAGACAAAGCCCATCTTGCCGAGCTCGGCCGGGAACCGGCGCATCTCATCTTCGCTCAATCCGGTAGTGTCCCAGTTGAAAGATGGCGACAGGTTATAGGCCAGCATCTTGTCGGGGTAGACCGCGTGGATGGCGTCGGCAAAGATCTTGGCGTCGTGAAGGTCTGCGGTCTTGGTTTCCATCCAGATAATATCGGCGAAAGGAGCGACTGCGAGCGATTTTGCGATGGCGTAGGGGATGCCGCCTTTGACCTGGTAGTAGCCTTCCGGAGTACGCGCGATGTCGCAATTCCAGATGATGTTGAAACCCATGGAGCGGGCTTTCTCTCGTGCTTCAACGAAGGAAGATTTTTCCACGAAGGCGTGCCATTCCTTCACAGTCATCGCCAGCTCAGTTCCTTCGTCGATGTGAAAGGCCATAACATCGGCAACCGCTTCGCCATAAGTTTTCAGGATGGCTTCCATTTGCCAGAGTTCCAGCAGGCGGGTGGCGGCCTTGTCGAGAGCGGCGTTGACGTCAGCCGTGCTGCGGGTCGGCATCGCCTTGATCGCAGCGTCGATTTCTGCCGACAGGCCGGTGCGGTCGAGCCAATTGTCTGCTTCGCCATAGGCCTCGTCAGAGATACGATACATCAGGTGACCGTTGATCGCGCCAACACCTTTGATATAGAACTGGCGCATGATCGCCAGAAAGGTGGTCTTGTAATTGGGAATGTTGGTGTTGGTGGCACCCAGGATAAAGTGGTGGTCGCGTTCGTCGCCACGACCATCGAGGAAAGTTGCAGCCTCGGCGTCGGTACGTGCGACGATAATGCCCGGCACTTCCATGACGTCGAGCTGGAAACGCGCCGCATTGAGGCGCTTGATCTGTTCATCAACCGGTACAAGCACCTTGCCGGCCTGGTGACCGCATTTCTTGACACCCGGTTTCTGATCTTCGATGTGGTAACCCGGCACCCCCGATTCGACGAAGCGCCGGATGAGATTTCTCACGTGGGCCTCTCCGCCGTGGCCGGTGTCTGCGTCAGCAATAATAAACGGACGGTAGTCAATTTCCGGTGTCTCCGATCGCTCTTTCGCGCTCATTCTCGACCGTGCGAAACTCTGGTTCTTGTCCGCCGAGATAAGAGCCCGGACTATTGTCGCCGCTT
>CAZXBD010000336.1:0-2175 GCA_964638305.1 uncultured Geobacteraceae bacterium
TTTTTTATAGGGAGTGACGTGCCATCCCTTTTTTCCCTTGCTATTCTCGCTGGTCGGCTCTAGCCAGGAAGCATCAAATAAAAAAGCCGAAGGTGATTTCGTAGTCCAAATCGAGGACGCCTTCGGCAGTCGAAGAAAAACGTTATTGTGTTCGTCGTACTGAAACGGCAATGAAGTTATCTCATTATATCACTTTTTGGGTCGCTGGGGTGTGGAAGTTCAACTTCCCATATGTGTAACCTTTGATGTGAGCAGGTCCAAATGACCGGCCAATTAAACTGGTGCGAGGGTTTATGTGACTTAACCCATAGTTTGACTTGGGTTGGAACCATAGCTTGGTGCAAAAAGCGTATTTTTTGCAGTGAATTCTGACGGTATCTTTAGGTTTTGATACCATAGTTTGGCAGTGTATCATATGCTGTGCTGAATGGTCTGCACCACGATTATTCGCGGACCGCTTATTTGCTACTAACGTTCACCAAGCTGGTTCAACAACAAAGCAAGCCACCAACTGATTGTTGATGGCTTGCTTGAAATTGGTTGCATCACCCATTATTTTGGGCGTAAGTAGCACAGCCCATTACGTTTCTATGTTGTAGAACTCACGTCGGCCAGATTCGACCAACTGTGTCATGCGGCCGAACCAATCACCGAACTCAGGCGTGGAGAAGATCTCGCCAGACTCTTGCTCAAACGCGGCCAGACTTTCAAACTCCGTCTCGGTAACAACGGTAAAAAACGGACCGCTCGCATCGGTTAGAATACGGGGCGCATACTGGATCGACCACTTCTCTTTAGCTTCTTTAAAGTGAGCCGCCAGGTCACTTCCTTTACCATACTTTGCTTGGAAAACATCACGTACAATAATCATAGTTATCTCCTTAATCTTGTTTGCATAGGGCGCGATTCGTAACGAAAAGCACCAACGGTTGATAGTTACAGAATATAAAAAATGTTGCCCACATTCATATAGATCACTAGAGCAGCACACCCATAATCATCCAGACGCCCCAGCCGATCATCAGCGCCCCAATGCCCCAGCTTACTTTGTGACCGCCCGGCAGCAGTTTCTCTGCCAAAACATAAGCCGCAATAACGGCAATCCAAAACAGGTTCATGACACCGGCTACAAAGAGCAAGGCCATAATCAGCCAGCAGCAACCAACACAGAAAGCTCCGTGACGCGCCCCCATAACCAAAGCCCCCAATTTGCCTTCACGCCATTCTGCCATGAAAAAGCCTAAAGGTGTGCGGCAGTGAGACAGGCAGGCATATTTGAGCGGCGTAAATTGAAACACGCCGGCGGCGATGAGGATGATTCCACCCAAAACAGGGCTGGTTGTTTCCATCATAGGGGAGAGTAAGGTGGCAGCGTGGAGGCCTCCCTGGGCCAAAGCAGCCGTTGCGCTAAACGCCATCCAGACCAGAATATAGCCCAGATAGAAAACGGCCGTACCCAGAACTGGCTTTAGCTGTGCCTGACGCTGCCGGTTAATCTTACTGTAGGTGAGAACCATCGGGGCTGCCGACGGCGTCATCATCGCAATTTGCATGACAGTCCACATGATGAACACCAGAAAGAAATCAACTATTCCCCAGGGCTGGAAGGTAGGCATAGCCATCTCCATCCCCATGCCGGCGTCGCTCATACCCATCATATTAGCCATATCCCAGGCCAAGTAGCCCATGTAAGCCCAAGACAATAAGATAATTACTCCAAGACCGGCCAACACAACAGACCGATCGCGCCGTAGAAAAGTTTCCGTGAAGGTTGCTGATATCATGCTCTTACCCGCCCTGGTAAGTGAAAGGGGAGTGAAATCCGGTCTTGCCTGAGAATTCCCAGTTAAGACCGTGATCTTGGTAAGTTACATTCTTGGATTTGCTGGCAACGGCCGTATGCCCCGGTGCAATGCAAACCTGATGATTGTCAATCGTAATATCAGCCCCGCCGTGACCCGGAATCGCTTCAATTTCTGCTTTAGCCACACCGGCAATTTGCAGGCTGCGCCGTTTCCCTTCAGCTTTGTAGGTCATAGGCAGGTTGCTAACACCTAACACATCGCCGACGTGTGAGACCAACATGCCGGGATGCCCGCCAGCCTGTCCCGTGAAGATTTGCGTCAGGGCCTTTTTCTGGCTATCAGTCGCGCTGTCGTCAAAGTAAACGGCCGC
>CAZXBD010000337.1:0-2673 GCA_964638305.1 uncultured Geobacteraceae bacterium
TTTCACCTCGTGCGTATCAGTGAAAAGATCGATTCCCGGATGCCCGAGCTTGCTTCTGTAATAGATAAAGTGCGAACGGACCTGATGTTCGAGCAACGGCAGAAGATGAACAATGAGATATATGAAAGATTTAAGGAACGATACGAGATAGTTGTTGAGGATTTGCCGAAACAGTCCGGCATGGCTAAAGCAATGAGGTCGGACAGGGAATTATCATGAAACGATTTCATTTATGTCGTCATTGTCATGAAGCACATTTAAAGCCGTCATTCCGGCAGGTCGTAAGCCGGAATCCAGTCACCATGAAAAGACTCTGGATTCCCGCTCAAAAGACTGCGGGAATGACATTGTTAAACATCGTTTTATTTATCGCTTTCTTGCTTACATCATTTACCCAGACTGCAGAGGCCCACAGGCTGCAGCCTGCCTATCTGGAGATCAGCGAACAGAGTGCAGGTAAGTTCAGCATTTTGTGGAAAAGACCTTTCATTGGCAGTAAGCCGATGAACATTAATCCGCAGTTACCTGCAAGCTGCACTAACCTTACAGAGCCGGTTGTTCAGCCGCTGGCCAGCGGAGCGGTTGAACGCTGGCTGGTGGATTGCGGTAGCAGTGGTATGACAAATGAAACTATAGTGATTGATGGCCTGTCTTCAACACAGACAGACACGCTTTTGAGAATTCAGATGGTTGACGGGAGCATGCATACAACTGTGCTTCGCCCTGATTCTCCTTCGTTTCTCGTACCTGAGAAGGCGTCAACATCAAAGGTAGCAGGTTCATATCTTCTGCTCGGTATTGAACATATCCTCGGAGGATTCGATCACCTTTTATTCGTGCTTGGCCTGTTGCTGATCGTCCGGAGCACCATGCTTTTGATAAAAACCATTACGTCATTTACTCTTGCGCACAGTGTGACACTCGCCCTGGCGACCCTCGGTTTTGTACATGTGCCGCAGGCACCGGTAGAGGCGGTCATCGCACTGAGTATTATTTTTCTTGCAACAGAGCTTTCCAAACAGCACAGGGGAGAGACCGGGCTTACGACAAAGGCCCCCTGGCTCGTTGCGCTCTGCTTCGGACTGCTGCATGGGTTCGGTTTTGCCGGGGCGCTTACTGAAGTAGGCCTTCCTCAGTCAGACATACCGCTTGCGCTGCTCTTCTTCAACGTCGGTGTTGAGGTCGGGCAGCTCATGTTTGTTGCAGGAGTTTTGACTGTGACCTGGTTGATTCATAAAATGAAATTCAAATGGCCTGTCTGGATGGAGCAGGCACCGGCTTATGCGATCGGTTCGCTGGCGGCGTTCTGGTTTATTCAGCGGACGGTTTCTTTTTGGTAAAGGGGAAGGAGAATTACGAATTTCGAATGTCCAATATCGAATGACGAAGTTTAAAAGACAAAAATTAAACAGCTGTAGGGGCTTATTGCAATAAGCCCTTACTTCGACATTCGACATTCCTTGTTCGATATTCAATATTCGCAGTTAATTTTAAAAAAGGAGTAAAGATTATGAAAAAAGTCAGCCATTCAATTTTTGCTGTAATATTGTTATTGGGTGTTATCGCTTTTACTTTGCCGGCCCTGGCGTCGGACATCGGAAGCCCTGACCCAGAAGTCATCAAGGGGCTCTATCCCGGCAAGGCCTATTCACCCTACGCCCAGCGTTCATTTCCCAGCAGGGTGTACTGGGGAGAAACGCATCTGCACACCGGGTTGTCGCTCGATGCCGGGTTGTTCGGTAACATTCTTGGTCACGAAGATGCCTACCGTTTCGCGCGCGGCGAAGAAATAAAGTCGTCGACCGGTCTGCCGGTCAAGCTGGGCCGGCCGCTCGACTGGATCGTGATTACGGACCATTCCGACATGATGGGTATCGCATTTGACATCCAGAGCGGGGCGCCCAATATCCTGGCGGTTCCGAAGGGCAAGGAATGGCATGAAGGTTTTAAGAAGGGCGGTGAGGCTGCGGGTAAGGCGGCTTTCGACCTGATCACCCATTTTGCGCAGATGAAAGTTCCCGAGAAACTGGTTAAAGACTACTCTCCCGGGGCTGCGATCTACAACAATCTCTGGAGCGAAATTACCAAGACCGCTGATCGCTTCAACGAACCGGGCCGCTTCACGACCCTGATCGGCTTTGAATGGACGTCGGTCCCCAAAGGCTTCAATCTGCATCGTAACGTGATCCTGCGTGACGACGGGGTCCGGGCGCGTCAGGTTATTCCACTGACCACTCTTCCTCCCCTGGGTACCCAGGACCCACTGGACCTCTACCAGTGGCTGGCGGACTATGAAGCAAAGACTCTCGGCCAGGCACTGGCTGTGGCCCATAACGGCAACATGTCCAACGGCTGGATGTTTCCGATGGATAAGACCTATGCCGGCGGCAAGGTCAACAAGAAATATGCGGAGCTGCGCGCCAAGTGGGAACCGCTCTACTAAGTAACGCAGATCAAAGGTGACGGCGAGGCACACCCGGCCCTGTCGCCCACCGACGAGTTCGCTGACTACGAGACCTGGGAAGTGGGCAACCTCGACATCACGGAAATCAAGAAGCCTGACATGCTGCAGCGGGAATACGCCCGTGAGGCACTGAAGAACGGCCTTGTTCTGGAAAAGAAACTAGGGACCAATCCATACAAGTTCGGGATGGTCGGTGCGACGGACAGTCA
>CAZXBD010000338.1:0-3537 GCA_964638305.1 uncultured Geobacteraceae bacterium
GCGTTCTCTGCGACCACGCCGAGGTCGTGAGTGATCAGCAGGGTGGCCATGTCGTGCTCTGCCTGGATCTGGCCGAGCAGCTCCATGATCCGCGCCTGAATGGTCACGTCGAGGGCGGTGGTTGGTTCGTCGGCGATCAGCAGCTGCGGGTCGCATGCGAGAGCCATGGCGATCATGACGCGCTGGCGCATGCCGCCCGATAGCTGATGCGGATAATCTTTAAGTCTCTGGCCGGCGGCGGGGATGCCGACCTTGTGCAGCAGCTCGGTGGCGGTTTCTGTGGCTCGTTGCTTGTCGTAACCCCGGTGCAACTGCAGGCTCTCCATGATCTGTTCGCCGATCCGAAAGACCGGGTTGAGCGAGGTCATCGGCTCCTGGAAGATCATGCTGATGCGGTTGCCGCGGACCCGACGAACCTCCTCCTCGGGCATGTGCAGCAGGTCCAGCCCGTCGAAGTGGATGTTGCCCTCGACGATGCGCCCCGGTTCGGGGACCAGCCGCAGCAGCGAGAGCGCGGTCATCGATTTGCCGCACCCCGATTCGCCCACCAGGGCCAGCGTTTCACCCCGGTTGATGGTGAAATCAATGCCGTCAATCGCCTTGATCAATCCTTCTCCGGTGAAGAAGTAGGTTTTCAGGTTGTCGACTTCGAGAAGAGTGCTCATGGGGTCCTTTTGTCGGTCGGGATGCCGGATCAGTTAACAGTGTAAATGGAATCATGCCACGTTGTTGATGTCAATTATAAACATGAGGCGCGAGGCGCGAGGCGCGAGGCGCGAGGCGTGAAAAGCTTGGTTGAGGACTAGGAGGGGTTGAGAAGAGATGATTAGTAAAAAGATTTTTCGCACTTCCCACTTCCCACCTCAAAAATAGTTTTGTGATAGCATGAGCAATATCTTTCCCTCCTATAGAATTGGTGACATGAATGCCCGATCTCGTCGACCTCCACCTCCACAGCACCTTCTCCGATGGTGTCCTGACACCGACCGAGCTGGTCGCTGAAGCCGCAGCTATAAGCTTACGAGCGATCGCGCTGGCTGACCATGACAACGTGGACGGGGTCCCGGAAGCGCTCGCTGCCGGACGTCAGTATGACGTCGAGGTGATTCCGGCCGTTGAACTCTCGGTCCTCTGGGAGGAGCTGAGTGATATCCACCTGCTCGGTTACGCTTTTGATCATGAACATCCCGGCCTGCAGAAGGCCCTTGCTGAGTTCAGAGCTTTTCGCGCCGGACGAAGTGAACGAATCCTGGCGAACCTCAACCACAAACTTGTCGGGGAGGGGCGTGAGCCTCTCGATTTCAAAGACATCCGGGAGCGTGCCGGCGGCACCATTGGTCGGCCGCACATCGGTCAGGCCCTGCTAGCGGCCGGCTGCGTGCGTGACATGGAAGAAGCCTTTACCCGCTACCTGGTGCCCTGCAACGAGCCGAAAAGGTTTTTTCCTCTCGAAGAGGCGATCACCCTGATTCACGACGCCGGTGGTTGCACGGTGCTCGCTCACCCGGTCTTCATCGGCGTTGACGAGGCGCGCCTCTCGGAGCTGCTCGACGCGTTCATAGCCGCGGGCCTCGATGGGCTGGAAGCCTACAGCTCAGGGGCCGGCAACGACGGGATCGATCGTTACATCACAATGGCGCGCAGGAAAAATCTGATCGTCACCGGAGGCTCCGACTTTCATCAGCCGATCGCAGGCGGTGTCGTCATGGGTGCTGGGCGGGGCAACCTGAAGATCCCTTATCGCTGTGTCGAGGAGATCAGGGCCGCTGTCGAAAAAAATCGGCAAAGACATTCGCCTGTGTAGCGAGTCCTGCTTATATACGCATGATTGTTGACATTCGCTAATATGTGATAGAATTAGTATTAAATGTTGCTGTGAACTGATCTTACCCTGAGCTCTGGAGGATGTATGAGTCGCATGTCACCGTGGTTTTTTACGTTTTTATCAACCGTTGTTTTGCTTCTTTCCACCTCATCTGCTGCGCTGGCCATGGCGGATGACCCTCCGATCGTCCTCCCCCAAGGTGTGCTCGATGCGCCCCAGCTTGAGCAACTTTTTTCCGGCAAGACTTTTGCCACAACGGTTGAGGGCAAAGATAAGGAGATGATCATCTTCTTTGGCAAGGACGGTCACGTGACCCGTGTCCGTGATGGTTGGCAGACGGACGGTGTCTGGGAGGTCAGGAAGGACGGCCGCCTCTGTGTCGACCTTAAAGGGTCCCGCCGCGATTGCCGGATAATCGTCAACCAGGAGAAAAAATATCGACAATATGCGGTTAAAAAAGACGGTAACCACCGCTATGAAATGACCTATACCGATTCACACCCGGGAGACCAGCTGGCGAAAATGTCGAAGGAGCTGTTGCTGCCCAGGGGAACCCTGAAGCGCAAGAAAGTGATCAAGCTTTTCTCAGGGCAGACCGTTGAGTCTGTAACGGCCAGTAAAGGGCGGGTCAGCGTAAGCTATTACAACCCGGACGGAACCCTTGAACAGCTTCGGGATGGTGTCAAGCGGCATGGTAAGTGGCAGGTCGATAAGTCATCCAGGATTTGCCTGCAGATGGAGGGTCTTGAGAAGAAGTGTCGTATCATTGTCAAAGAGGGCGATGAATACAAAAAATATATCGTTAAAAAGAACGGTCACCACCAGCACAGCGTCTCTTATCGGAACTTCACTCCCGGCAAAGCTTTCAAGTGATTGCCTTGTGACTCAGTAAACAGGCCCATCCGGATTGCGGATGGGCCTGTTTTTTTCAGTAAGCCTGAAAGCTTTGAGATTTTCCCCAGATTGAAAGCTTTCTTGGCGACTTTACCTTTCCCATTTGCATCTTGAGCGAGCACGGCGAGCGGGCGTTATCATCTCACCATCTTTTCTCATCATTGATCCTCAAAGAGGAAATCGAAGACCTGCTCGGTGAAGGAGGGGTGTCCCACGTAGCTTTCGTAGGCATGGTTGGCATTCGGGATGCTCTCCAGTCGAAAATCTGCAGAGACGTCGTACGAACGTGCCAGGTTGCGATTGGCACCGATCCAGCGTTCGGCCCGTTCCACCCGGTTCAGTCCCTGAAACGAATCAATCTCCCTCGCCTTGTTGAGGTCCTTGTCGCGCAGGTCATCGTTCTCGCCGATGAAGACCGTGGCGGGAATCTGCAGAAATTTCTCAAGGCTGAAAGAGAGCTGCGGCCAGTCCTTGGTAGATTTCAGGCCATAGGGGTATTTGCGGTCTGGATCGGGGAAGGTGTACCAGCCCGGCGCCGTGATCGCCATCCGGGCGACGCGCTTCGGGTAGAACATGGCGTAGCGATGGACGAACTGGCCGCCACCGGAGAAGCCGAACATGCGCATCGGTGCTGGCGCGACCCCGAGCCATTCGTGGACGTCCTGCAGGGCGTGATCGAAGGCCATATCGGCGCGCGCCTGTTGCGCGTTGGTGCCGAGCTGTTGGTAGCGCGGAAAATGTTCTTTCAGGAAGAGCGGCGCCACCAGGATCGTACCGTGCCGTTCGGCCTGGGTGATGAACCCCTGAATGTGTTCTTG
>CAZXBD010000339.1:0-3239 GCA_964638305.1 uncultured Geobacteraceae bacterium
CATCTGTTATTTAGTTTTCAAAGACCAGGTTTTCTACCCGTCGCCCGTTGGCGACAAGCAAGGACTCTATCCAAAGCAGCCCAAAGTGTCAATCTCTTTTTTAACTTTTTTTCGCCCCTCAAAACCGCCGAAATGTTCCGGCCGTCCCGAGCAACGGAGCGCAGTTATAACCAATCCATCACTACCCGTCAATACCTTTTTTAAAGTTTTTTTTAAAGGCGCAAGCAATTCAGGGCAAGTATCCAATTTATCGCGTTTTTTACCCCTGTCAAGAGATGAAAAAATTAGTTAGATCACACGACTTCGATGACGTAGTAATTTTTCTTGCCCTTCTGAATCAGGATATATGTCTCGTTGATCAGGTCTGCCCCAGTCACTACGTATTCCTGATCAGTCAGCTTGGCCTTGTTGATGCTGAGCCCGTTTCCCTTTATTGTGCGACGCAACTCACCCTTTGACGGGAAAGCTGCGGTTTCTGACGCGAGCAGCTCCACAATCGGCACACCAGCATTGAGCTTGGCACGACCGACCTCAAAAGTCGGCACTCCTTCGAATACCGCCAGGAAGGTCTCTTTATCCAGCCTGGCTAAGCTTTCAGTCGTAGCCTTGCCGAACAAAATCTGAGAGGCCTCCACAGCCATGTTGTATTCCTCTTCGTCATGGACCATGCAGGTGACTTCTTTTGCCAGACGCTTCTGCAACGGTCGCAGGTGCGGTGCAGCCTCCTGCTCTTCGACCAGCACTGCCACTTCTTCCCTGCTTAAGAGCGTGAAGATTTTAATGTACTTCTCGGCATCGGCGTCAGAGACATTGAGCCAGAACTGGTAGAACTTGTACGGTGTGGTCAGCTTCGGGTCGAGCCAGACATTACCACTCTCTGTTTTTCCGAATTTACCGCCATCCGCCTTGGTAATGAGCGGACAGGTCAGGGCAAAGGCTTCACCGCCTTCCTTGCGACGGACAAGCTCCGTCCCTGTCGTGATGTTCCCCCATTGGTCCGACCCACCCATCTGCAACTTGCAGTTCTTCTCACGGTACAGGTGTAAAAAATCGGTGCCCTGAACCAGCTGATAGGTAAATTCGGTAAAAGACAACCCCATCTTGGATTCTTCCCCCAGACGTTTTTTGACGCTGTCCTTGGCCATCATGTAATTGACCGTAATATGCTTGCCGATATCGCGGATAAACTCCAGAAAACTGAAATTTTTCATCCAGTCGTAATTATTGACCAGTTCTGCGGCATTGGCGGCATCCGATTCAAAATCGAGAAACTTCGCCAACTGTTTCCTCAAACATGCCTCGTTATGACGGAGGGTCTGCTCGTCAAGTAAATTGCGCTCTGCCGATTTCCCCGACGGATCGCCGATCATTCCGGTCGCTCCGCCGACAAGTGCGATCGGTTTATGGCCAGCGATCTGGAAATGCTTAAGCATCATCACGCTGACCAAGTGGCCGATATGCAGAGAATCGGCAGTCGGGTCGATCCCAACGTAGGCCGATGTCATTTCTTTCTGAAGCTGGTTTTCCGTCCCGGGCATGATGTCGTGGATCATGCCGCGCCAGGTCAATTCTTCGACAAAATTCATTTTCAATACTTATCTGTTCAGTGTGTTTGGGTTATCTCTTTTCCCTGGCGTCACCCGCAGCCAGGCAGACAAATTGTCCGGCACCATGATCCGCTCTATCTTACGGACCTTCTTGAATGCGTTCAATCGCCTCACAGTGGCCCGTCTTTTCGTTAACAGTCAACAACACCCCGCAAAGACGTGGATCTTTTTTCGCTACTTCCAGGCGAACCGGTTGCTGAGTTAAGAACCTTTGCAGTGCAGGCTCTTTTTGATTGCCGATAATCGCATCCTGACTGCCGGACATGCCAACATCAGTCAGGTAACCGGTTCCTCCCTCCAGAATTCGTTCGTCAGCAGTCTGTACATGGGTGTGCGTACCGATCACCGCAGAAACTCGACCCGCCAGGTAATAACCGAGGGCTTGTTTTTCACTGGTTGCCTCAGCATGAAAATCGACAAAGATGATCGGCGTCACCTTACGCATTTCAGCGACCAACTCGTCAGCAGCACGGAAAGGACAGTCGAGGTTCTTCATAAACACTCGGCCTTCAAAGTTCAATACACCGACTTTGATCCCGGCAGCCGTCTCATAAACTCCATCACCCCGCCCCGGCAAACCGGGGGGATAATTGGCTGGCCGCAGCAAACGACTCTCACGCTCTAAAGCATCGTTGATTTCCCGCTTGTCCCAGATGTGATTGCCACTGGTTACCACATCGACACCGGCATCGAACAACTCATGCAACACGGATGCGGTCAAGCCGAAACCCGCAGCGGCATTTTCACCGTTGGCCACAACCAGATCAATCATCTGCTTGTCGATCAGACGATCAAGATGATCTGTCAACATTTTGCGGCCGGCACGACCTACGATATCACCTATAAACAACAGCTTCACGCTGTACTCCCCAAATAAGCAAACAGGACCCGCTCTACTCTCTCAACAGGCGGAGAAGGTAGCACGAGTCCTGCTTATGGTAAATAGATTGTTCGCGCCGTTTTATTTAGCGTATTCGACAGCGCGGGTCTCACGAATAACATTAACCCGAATCTGGCCCGGGTATGTCATCTCCTGTTCGATCTTCTGAGCAATATCCTTGGCCAGCACATGCGATTGGCTGTCAGAGATTTCATCACTGGAGACCATCACCCGAATTTCACGGCCAGCCTGAATAGCAAAGCAACCGGTGACCCCACCGAAGGAAGTGCCGATCTGCTCTAGGTCACGCAGACGCTTGACGTAGGTTTCCAAAGTTTCACGCCGTGCTCCGGGTCGCGCTCCGGAAAGAGCATCTGCGGCCTGAACCAAAATCGCCAATACTGTGTCCGGCTTTTCATCCTCGTGGTGTGCGGAGATCGCATGAACAATCTTCGCCGACTCACCATATTTGCGGGCCAAATCCCCACCATTGACAGCATGTGAGCCTTCCAGCTCATGGCTGACCGCCTTACCAATATCATGCAGCAGGCCGGCACGCTTGGCCTGTTTGACGTTTATTCCCAGTTCAGCGGCCATCATGCCACACAGAAACGCGACCTCAATGGAGTGCACCAGGACATTCTGCCCGTAAGAGGTCCGATATCGGAGCATCCCCAGTAGCTTGATGATTTCCGGATGGATGCCATGAACGCCGACGTCAAATGTTGCCTGTTCTCCAGCCTCGCGGATCG
>CAZXBD010000340.1:0-6892 GCA_964638305.1 uncultured Geobacteraceae bacterium
CGGTGTAGCAGTCTATCCGATCGATGGCGAGGACCCGCAAACACTGCTGAAAAGCGCTGACACCGCCATGTACGTAGCCAAAAGTCGTGGCCGCAACAACATCCAGTTCTTCTCCGATGATATGAACGCCGCAACTCTGGCCAAGACAACCCTCGAGAACAGTCTGCGGCAAGCGCTGAGTCGGGGAGAGTTACAGCAATATTATCAACCCCAGATCGACCTGGCCACGGGCCGAATTACAGGAGTCGAGGCTTTACTGCGCTGGTACGATGACGATGGCAAGTTAACCCCTACAGGGCAGGTCATAGCTATTGCAGAAGAGAGTGGACTAATATTTCCCCTTGGCGAATGGGCGCTGAAGACGGCCTGCACTCAAGCTAAAGTCTGGCAGGACGATGGGCTGCCGGCGCTGCGTATGTCCGTCAACCTTTCGGGGCATCATATCCGGCAAGCCAATTTTATTGATCAGGTCGAATCCATTCTTGCAGAGTCGGGGATTGGGCCCGACACCCTGGAAATTGAGCTTGCAGAAAATTCGGTGATGAATCAGGTCAACGACAGCATCATGGCGCTGACAGATCTGAAGGTTCGCGGTGTCAGTCTCGC
The DNA here is from genome assembly GCA_964638305.1 of uncultured Geobacteraceae bacterium. Classification (GTDB taxonomy): domain Bacteria; phylum Desulfobacterota; class Desulfuromonadia; order Desulfuromonadales; family BM103; genus M0040. Next base: position 607 of record CAZXBD010000340.1, read on the forward strand.
AATTGACGATTTCGGTACGGGTTACTCATCACTGCTTTACCTCAAGCACTTCCCGATCCAGCGCATCAAGATCGCCCAGGAGTTCATCAACGACATCCTCCACAACCAGGACTATGCCACTATCACCGAAGCGATTTTGAGTATGGCCAAAAGTCTCAATTTGTCCGTTACGGCCGTCGGCGTTGAAAATTCATCGCAACTGGACTTTTTACGTGAGCGTGGCTGCCCGGAGGCACAGGGACGACTCTTTGGGTCGGCCATGAATGCAAAAAAGATGACAAGCTTTCTCAGAGACTCCGGAAACAAATTCAAAACGCTAAAACGCCAGAGCAGCAAGAGAGAAGTGAACGTCGAAGGGTCCAGGGAGATTCATTAGGAGGGTTGTGAACTATCAGTGGGAGGGGATTTCCTTTCCGGCAATAAACAAGCTGACCATCTGCGGCTCATCAAGCATTGCAAGGACAACCGAGCTCAAACGTCTGGGCCGATGGTCCAGACCCATATCTTCCAGCGTCTCCGCCAGTTCGCAATAGACAGTGTCAACCAACTGTTTCTGGAACAGATTCATCTCCACACTGGGTGTACCATCCAACGGAACCATACTGATCGCATCGTGGCAGGCTTTCGCATCTGTCGAGGTAATCGCACGGCACAGAAGCGGTCGGACCACGTGAATCATGCAACTACCCTGTTCATCAAGAAAAGCGCAGGGTGCGCGCAGGAAAAGTCGTTCTTCATCATCCAGCCACCGGGTACGCGTGATCAAATCCAGTAATCGGCTTCGCAGCCCAGCCATTTCCTCACCGGACAAACGTCTTTTCAGAAACCAGGCAATTGCGACCGCTTCCGGAACCAACACGGCAACATTGAGAACACAACAGGCACCACATCCCGGTCCACAGGCAACGTGAGAAGTCCCGGGAGTTTCACCAAAGCGGACAAGATCTCTTTCCATCGCAACCGTCAGCAGGTGCATGCGACCAGAGATCTCTGCAGCACCGTGCATGGAGTCCATCAACAACCGGGAAGCTCTGCCAACCTGCCGGGCATAATCGGCAAAGTCGAAATGGTCCTGCATGGTCGTCACCTTGGAAGTAGAGCGCACGCACCAAACTTAAAGAGCTGTTAATATACCTCACAAATAGCCGGTTGTCACATATCCGAGGTTGATGACAAGGATGGTAAAATGTATTAGACTTGAACCTCTGTAACAATATTTCGTGATACTTGCCGGGGAATCTTACTGTGTCATCAAACTTGGGAGGGTATATGCTGCGCGTAGCGATGCTGATTATTGTGGCACTGGCAGTGAGCATGCCAGTGCAGGCGAAGCCGCAAAAAGACAAGGGTCACAAGACGTCACGGGACGTCATGAAAGAGCAATCCGACGTTGAGATGAGAGCAGCTTTCAGCCCTGCGGAGCGCAACCTGATTCGCTCACAACTGTTCAACCAAAAACGTGCAACCTCGAAGAAAAAACACAAAGACCTCCCTCCAGGGCTGCAGAAGAAAGTCGCCCGTGGCAAGGCCCTTCCCCCTGGTTGGCAGAAAAAGCTTGCTCCCGGGCAAAACCTTGATTACCAGACTTACCGTCTGGGGGAGGGCCTTCCAGAGGATCTTTTACTGCGACTGCCACCGCCACCGGACGGATCCGAAATCCTGCAGATTGAAGACACGATCGTCCTCCTCAATACAGCGACCCGCACAATTCTCGACATCTTTGACCTGACTCCAATGCGCTGAGACTGGATTTCCTCGATATGCAGCAAAGCACCCATACTCCCGTAATCGGCTACCTTCTCTGGATCTTCGGCTTTACCGGGGCACACCGGTTTTATTACGGCAGGCCGATCTCTGGAACAGTTTATTTTTTTACACTGGGACTGTTCTTTATTGGCTGGTTGGTTGACCTGTTTCTGATTCCGGGTATGGATCGTCAGGCCGACCTGCGTTTCACAACCGGCCCGATCGACTACAATACGGCCTGGATTCTTCTCACCTTTCTGGGCCTGTTCGGAGTGCATCGCATGTATATGGGAAAATGGCTAACGGGAATCCTTTACCTGGCAACCGGTGGATTATTCGGTATCGGTTACATTTACGACTATTGGACTCTGAACGTGCAACTCTCTGCACTTAACAATTAGATACAATTACGGAGCAAAACGATGATTACCCACGTAGTCCTGTTCAAATTCAAGGCGGAAACCACAGAGGACGAAATTCAACAACTTGTCGAGGGGCTTGGCGGTCTACCCCAGGCGATTGAAGACATCCGCGAGTTCCGCTTCGGAACAGATGTCATCCATTCCGAACGGTCCTACGACCTCGGCCTGGTCTCCAGCTTTGAGGACCTTGACGCACTGCAACGTTACCAGGTCCATCCGGAGCACGTGAAGGTCGTGGCACAGGTCAAAGCCATTACCTCGGGAGTTGTCGCAGTGGATTTTGACGGGTAAGAGAACAGAGACTCCGGGCATGACGAGCACAACGCATGAAGGCGTCATAAAATTTCAGCTCGACTTTCAGGAAGGGCCAGCCCCTCCGGTAGAAATATTGCAAGAGTTGAACTCCTGGCGCAGCATTTTTAAAGACCTTGGCTTGCTCGGCCAGGATGCTGCTCGCTACGACGGCTATGGATTCGGCAACCTGAGCCGTCGGTTACCAGATCATGTTGAGGCAGCCTTCGTGATTAGCGGCACCCAGACGGGTCACCTGCAAAGGTTGCTTCCGGAGCATTATGCTACGGTTCATCAATGCCATCCCGTCGCCAACCAACTTCAGGCGACAGGACAAATCAAACCCTCTTCAGAAGCCCTCTCCCATGGCATTCTTTACCAGAGCAACCCGGAGCTCCTCTGGGTCATGCATCTCCACAGCCCCGAGAGCTTTAATCGTCGCACGCAGCTTGGCCTGCCGTGCACGGACCTATCAGCCGACTACGGAACGCCGGAGATGGCAGCGGAGCTTCAACGTCTGGTCAAAAGCCATGATGGTCGCACTAGCTCAAATCTATTAGTGATGACCGGGCACCAGGATGGCATTCTAGCCTATGGTTCTACCTCTGAAGAGACCGGCGACCTTGTCGTCAAGACTCTGGCTTTGGCACGGCAATACGACTGACGGCCATCGTCTCATAATCATTTCTCAATAAAGACAACCGTCCTCTCCGCAAGACACCCTGCGGCTTTAATCTCGCCAGGGTCAGGATTTGAACACAGGCTCGGATTTACGAGCGACCCTGTGCATTATCCTGTCACACCCCTCTTGCAGCCTCTTCCTTAGACTGTTATCTTTGCCTGTCATCAATCATTACCTTTTTTTGGAGTCTGACATGCCTGCAACCCCTGACCTGATCTGGCTGGTCGCCGCCCTGATAATTGGTTTTATCCTTGGGCTTTTCCCGGCCCTCCTGCTGATCAAGAATCGCATTGAAGCTGCACGTCTGGCAGGTCGACAGGAGCTCACCACCGACCTGGCAACCCTGGAAGAACGCCTGACCAGTCGCGAAGAACAACTGCGGCGACAAGAATACGAGTTGCAGGAGCAGAGCAACAATCTGGACAAGCTTCTTGCTGAGAGGACAGAACTGGAGCGAGATAACGCACGCCTCGGCACAGAGCTAAAGGAAGAAGTCCGCCGCTCTCAAGATTCCTTGCAGAACCTGAACGACACAAAGAAAGAGTTGCAAATTCAATTTGAGAACCTGGCCAACCAGATTTTTGAAGAAAAGACCAAGACGTTTGCTGACCAGAGCAAGGCCAACCTCGCTACGATTCTGAATCCATTCAAAGAGAAAATCGTCGAGTTCGAAAAGAAGGTCACCGAAGTTTACACTACAGAGGGGAAAGAGCGTCACTCGTTGATAAAAGAAGTCCAACGGTTGCAGGAGCTGAACCTGAAGATCGGAGAAGACGCCGAGAACCTGACCAAAGCGCTCAAGGGTGACACCAAGACACAGGGCACCTGGGGTGAAATCATTCTCGAGAGGATTCTCGAAGAGTCCGGCTTGAGAAAAGGCCTTGAATACGACTCGCAGGGCGGCTTCAGAGATGCCGACGGCAAACTTCTCAAACCGGACGTCATCGTTCACCTCCCTGAAGAGAAGGACATCATCATCGACTCAAAAGTTTCGCTGGTCGCCTATGAAAAGTATATGCGGGCCGAAAGCGACGAGGAGCGGGAGCGGGCGGTCAAGGAACACCTGATCTCAATCAACAGTCACCTGAAAGGGTTGGAGTCGAAAAAATATGATGAGCTGCCCGGCATCAAAAGCCTGGATTTCGTGCTCATGTTCGTACCGATTGAAAGTGCCTTCATGCTGGCGATCGACAAAGACAGTGAAATTTTCCGCAAAGCTTTTGACCAGAGCATCATGATCGTCAGCCCATCCACACTGCTGGTCACCTTACGCACTATCCAGAACATCTGGCGTTACGAACATCAGAACAAGAATGCCCTGGAAATTGCCGACAAGGCGGGCAACCTCTATGACAAGTTTGTCGGTTTTGTGGATGACCTGGAAAAGATCGGTGACCAGATTAACAACACACAAAAGGCTTACGAGGGTGCCCACAACAAGCTGGTCAGCGGCAAGGGGAATCTCATCAGCAGAACTCAGGCTCTCATCGGCCTCGGGGTCAAAAGCCGCAAGCAGTTGCCTGCTTCAATTGTACAGGAAGCAGAGATAGAAGCGTCTCTGGATGGACAAAAAGAGGAGACTTCGGAAGCCTGATCTTTCGGTTTCAAGCTTTCATGGTTGCCGAACGGCGCGAAAGAAGTCCTGATTGCGATGAACGTTTTGCTGATGCTCCTGCAGAAGCCCATAGATTCTGGTCGCACGCAAATCACAAGCGAGCATTCGTTCCGCCTGATGACATGATTCCGGCTGACCGCTATAGAAGCGTTGCAACGTAGCTTTCGCCCGGGCTGGGTCGGAGATCATCGGCAAAGCCCTGCGGGTACGAGCCCGGGATAGCACTTCCCTGCCCTTTTCTGTAGAACCCAACAGACGCAGATACATTGGTCCCTGCCGTAAATAGTCGTTCATTTCATCGCTGGATAACTGCAGCAACACATAACTCAGCAATCGCTGGATCCGGGTAAGTGTCCACTGCCTTGATTTGATTTTGCCGACCAACTCAGCATAATTCATGGATGTCATAGCTGCATCGACCAGACGTTTATCGAGACCGTCTGCAATTTGATAAATAGCTCTCAGACCCTTCATTTCCTGTAGCAAAAAAGCCTGCAGGGAATCAAAAAGGCGCCCGTGGTCAAGAGACTGCCCTTCCTCAAGCGCCTCCTTCAAGATTCCCCGGCAGACAGGAGGCAGAAGAGAGTCGATGTCGCCCTCTTCAGCTATCAGTTTGCGGATGCCTGTGGCGCTGGCGATATGACCTGAGACATCGGTACTGTGATAGCCTGCACCCAGCCGTGGGATCGTGAAAGCAGTCATGCGACTGCCAGTTACCCGCATGGCTTTCAGGTATTCAATGCCGAGAATATTGTTCGGTGACGCCAGCAGCTCTTGTGATAACCCTGGGTAAAGCTCTTTCATGACCTCGGCGCGTGCTATCGGATAACTGATCCCACTGCGCAAACGTTCACGCGTTCCAGCTTCAATGGTTGCGGACCTGTCAACCAGGAGTTGTGCAACTTCCTGCAGAGAACCAACATCTCCGGCCTCGCTGCCAAAACAGAGAGCATCGACAACACCAAGGGCGTCCAGGGTCTGCACCGCCCCCATGGCAAAGTGCGGGGCACTGTTACAGGAGAAAGGCAAAGGCAGCTCCAGGACCAGATCAACACCAGCAGCCAGTGCCATCTCGGTTCGCACCCACTTGTCGACCAAAGCCGGCTCACCGCGTTGCAGGAAATGCCCGCTCATCACTGCGACGCTGGCATCGGCACCCGTGACCCGCAGACTTTCCTGTAAATGATGCAGGTGTCCGTTATGGAAAGGGTTGTATTCTGTAATCAAGCCAACGGTACGCATGGGCCAACTCAACCTTGATCTTCAATAGATTAACGATGTTCAAACTGCAACAATGCCTTGCAACTTACAGCGACGTTTACCCAAACGTCCTGTTTTCCTGCTCCATGGTCCTGATAAAAGTGGTCCGTTTGCTCAGCTCTCTCAAGGCCGAGGCGCCGACGTAGGTGCAGGTCGAGCGGAGGCCGCCGAGGATATCCTTGACCGTGTCTTCGATGGGTCCACGGTAAGGGACTTCTACCGTCTTGCCCTCCGAAGCGCGGTAATTGGCGACCATGCCGGCGTGCTTTT